>SXOM01000614.1 GCA_005776735.1 Pseudomonadota bacterium | reverse complement strand
GCGGGTGACGGGTCGGGTGGAATTGGCCGAGCGGAACGGGGGGCCCGCGTGCGGGTCCCCCGAGGGAGCGAGCGCCAATTTCACCCGGCCCGGCAGGACCCGGTGGTAACTTTGTCTCATGAAACGCTGCGTTTGGCCTCCTACCCCACCCAGCGGACGCCGACCCGCGCCCCGGGGCGACGCGTCCTGCCCGGCGCCCGCCGAAAAATGTGAGCGCCCGCCCCTCAAGCAATCGGGGGGGTGACCGATGACGGGAGGGACTCGGATGCCTTGAGTGAGTGACGCCCGCTCCCAACTCGTGGACTTCTGGAACGGCCTCGACGCCGCGCGCCGCAAGGTGCTCGTCGCGGCCGGGGCCGCCTCCCTCGTCGCCCTCGCCGGCGTCGGGTGGTGGGCCAGCCAGCCCAGCTGGTCCACCCTCACCCGCGTCAACGACGCCGACACCCGCACGGTGGTGCTCGACAAGCTGAGCGTGGCCGGCGTGCAGTGGCGGGTCGCGGACGACGGGAAGACCATCGAAGTCCCAGCCATGGAGCTGGACAAGGCCAAGAAGGAGGCCGCAGGAAACCACGGCCTCGTGGGCCTGCAGGGCGTCGACCAGCTCGACCCGTGGATCACCCCGTTCCAAGAGCAACTGCAGAAGCAGAAGATGCTCCAGGAAGAGCTGGTCCTGCAGATCAACGGCATCGACGGCATCGCCGCGAGCCGGGTGCTCCTGAACCTGAAGCAGGGCTCGGGCTTCCTGGGCGACCAGGCCCGGGCGAGCGCCTCGGTCAGCGTCAAGAGCGACGAAGGCGTGACGCTGACCAAGGACCTCGGCGAGTCGATCGCCCGCCTCGTGAGCCACAGCGTCGCCGGGATGACCCAGGCCGACGTGACCGTGGTCGACCAGCGCAGCGGGCGGCTCATCTGGTCGGGCGAGGCCACCCCCGACGCCTCCACCGCCCTGGACGAAGCGGCGCGCCGCGCCACCCGCCTGGAGCAGGCCACCGCCCAGGCCCTGGCCGCGGTGCTCGGCTCTCCCGATCACGTCCGCGTCAGCGTGAACCTCGAGCTCGACACCACCTCCACGCAGTCCACCGTCAACGCGGTCGACCCCGACCAGACCGCCACGCTCCGCGAGAAGGCGGAGAGCGACCAGAACACCAGCGGTACGCCGGCCGTGGCGTCGGGCGAAGCCGGCGTGCAGAGCAACACCCCGGCGACCGCCGCACCGACCAACGGCGGCGGGCAGGCCCGGAAGCGTGAGCACATCGACACGCAGTACCAGGTCAGCACCACCCAGACGACCACCGTCAGGCCTGCCGGCGACCTCAAGCGCGTGAGCGCGGCCGTGTTCGTCGACAGCGCCGCCGTCGCCACGATCGCCGGCGCCGCCAAGATGGACGAGAAGGAGTACCGGGAGGCGCTGGAGCGCGCCGCCCGCACGGCGCTCGGGTTCGACGAGAAGCGGGGCGACGCCGTGGTCGTGAGCTTCATCCCCTTCGCGGAGGCGCAGATGTCCGACGCCACCGCCGTGGCCGCCTTCCCCTGGGAGCGGGTCCTCCCCTCCGCGGTGGCGCTCGTCGCGGTCCTCTTGACCTTCTTCATGGTCGTCCGCCCCCTGCTGAAGTCGGCCACCGGGAAGGCCACCGCCTCTCCCTCCGCCCCGGCCGTGGACGCCAACGGCGAGCCGCTCCCGATGGTGGCGGCCGACGGCACGCCGCTCCCGGTCGGCGAAGGTGCGGCCGCCCGTGGCGCCGCCGCCTACGCCCACCAGGCCCACGCCGACGGCGAAATCCACGACGACAACGTGATCGACCTGGCCTCGCGCCTCCGCAAGCAGGTCGAGAGCTTCAAGCATGTCAGCGCCGAGGACGTGTCCGCCCTCGTGCTCCGCGAAACCGACCACAGCGCGGAAGTCCTCCGTCGCTGGATGCGCAGCTAGGAGTCCCCCATGGCCGCCGCCGCGAAGAAAGAAGAGCCGAAGGCCGTCGAGGCCCCGCCGCCGGTCGGCACCCCCGACGCGTTGAAGCTCACCGGGCTCGAGAAGTCGGCCATCCTGGTGATGTACCTGGAGCGTGACACCGCGCGGCAGGTGCTCCGGCGACTCAAGGACGACGAGGTCAAGCGCCTGGGCATGGCCATCGCGTCGGTGCAGCACGTCCCCGACGCGGTGATCGAAGCGGTGGTGAAGGACTTCATCATCAGCCTGCAGAGCGTCGCGCTGGTGCCGTACACCGGCCGCGACTTCGCCCAGACGGTCCTTCCCGAGCTCGTGGACGAAGACCGTCGGCACGTCGTGGCGGGCGCGATCCGTCGCCGCGTCGGCAGCGACTTCGAAGACTTCATCCGCAGCCGCAGCGCCACCGCGGTGGCGGCGGTGCTGCGCGAAGAGCACGCCCAGGTGCAGGCCGTGGCGCTCCTGCGCATGGGCGCCGAGAACGCCTCGCGGGTGCTCGGGGTGCTGGGCGCCGAGGCGCAGTACGACCTGACCAAGCGCATGGCGCTCGCCGAGCGGGTGTCGGGCGAGCTCGCCGACGACGTCGAGGACGCCATCCGGCGCGCGCTCGAGGACCAGGACGACCCCTTGCTCATCGGCGGGGCGCAGACCACCGCGCGAATCCTCGGCCGCCTGCCGCGCGAGAAGAACCAGACCGTGCTCGAGCGCCTCCGCGAAGAAGGGAACGAGCTCGCGGACCGCCTGCAGCGCCTGATGGTGGTCTTCGAAGACCTCACCAACCTCGACGACCGCGGCATCCAGCAACTGCTCCGCGTGGTGGAGCGCGGCGACCTCGTGCTCGCGCTCAAGGGCGCGTCGCCCGACCTGCGCGCCCGGTTCCTCAAGAACCTGTCGAGCCGCGCGTCGGCCGACCTGCAGGACGAGATGGACGTCCTCGGCTCGCCGCGCAAGGCGCAGATCCGCACCGCCCAGGAGAACGTCACCGCCACCGCGCAGCGCCTCCACGACGAAGGCGTACTGGTCCTGGCCACCGGTGCCGACGACGAGTCCTGAAATCGATCGGCCGGCCTCAACTTCCGAGGCCGGCGACCGATGCGAGGACGTGGCCACCTTCCGACCTCTCACCACGCGCGGCGCCTTCGTCCCCGACACGGTGATCGCGGCCCGCGCCCGCTCGTTCTCCCCCTTGTCGTTGCCGAGCCCGTCGGGGTTCGTCGGCGGCATCCGTGTCGCCTCCGGGACCCCGGAGCCGGCGCCGCCTCGGGAGGAGCGCGAAGCCGAGCCGGAGGCCGCACCCGAACCGGTCGAAGCCGCCGCGCCTCCGGAGCCCGCCGCGGCACCCGCCCCGCATGCGCGGGAGGAGGCCGCCGCCGAGCTGGACGAGCTGGTGCAGCAGAACCAGGCGCTCGCCGCCGAGTTCGCCGAGCGCGAGCTCGTACGTACCGCCGAGCACGCGCAGCTCCTGGCGGACCTCGACGTGCAGAAGGCCAAGGTGCGCGCCGCCACCGACCGCCTGGGCCAGCTCGCGGGCGAGCTCGTGCGCCTGCAGGCGACCCTGACCGCCGAGCTCCGGGCCAACGCGGGCACCCTGCTGCTGGTCGGCGCGCGGAAGCTCGCGACCGAGTCCCTCCGTGAGCAGCCCGGCCTGCTCGAGGGCCTGGTCCGCGAGACCGTCGACACCCTGGCGTGTGGCAACATCACCGTGCGCGTGAACCCCGACGACGTCGAGCGCGTGCGCGCCGCGATGGGGGATGCCGTCCGCGTCTTCGCCGACCCGAACGTGCGCGCCGGGTGCATCGCCGAAGGCGACGCGGGCCTGGTGGACTCCACGGTCGACACCGCGGCGGGCTCGTTGCTCGCGGAGGTGCACCAGTGGAAGCGGACCGCGTGAACACCGAGCTCCTCGGCCTCGCCGCGCTCGGGCGGCGGTGGGCGGACGCCCCCGTGCACACGCGCCGCGGCAAGGTGGTGGCGGTGCAGGGCACCCTGGTGACCGCCGAGCTTCCGGGCGCGCGGGTGGGGGAGATCGCGAACATCGACGGCGTGGGCCTCGCGGAGACCGTCGGCTTCAAGGAGCGGCGCGCGCTGTTGATGCCGTTCTCGTCGCTGGACGGGGTGCGCCACGGCGCCGGCGTGCTGTGTACCGGCGAGATGCCGATGGCGATGGTCGGCGACGCCTTGCGCGGGCGGGTCATCGACGGCTTCGGCAACCCGCTCGACGGCCGGGGGCCGGTCCCCGGGGTGCTCGCGCGGCCCTTGCACTCCCCTCCCCCCGACGCGATGGCACGATCGTTGGTGCGCACCGCCATGCCCACCGGCGTGCGGGTGATCGACGGCTTGTTGACCTTCGGCTGCGGGCAGCGTGTCGGCCTGATGGCCGGCTCGGGCGTCGGCAAGAGCACGCTGATGGGGATGATCGCCCGGCGGAGCGCCGCCGACGTGAACGTCATCGCGCTCATCGGCGAACGTGGCCGTGAGGTGCGCGAGTTCCTCGAGGACGTGCTCGGCCCCGAGGGCCTGCGCCGGAGCGTCGTGATCGTGGTCACGAGCGACCGCTCGCCGGTCCTGCAGCTCCGCGGCGCGTACATGGCGATGGCGGTGGCGGAACACTTCCGCGACCAGGGCCGCGACGTCATGCTCATGATGGACAGCGTCACGCGGCTCGCGATGGCCCAACGGCAGATCGGGCTCGCCGTGGGGGAGCCGCCGACGACGCGGGGCTACACGCCGAGCTGCTTCTCGTTGTTGCCCCGCCTCTTGGAGCGCGCCGGCCCCGGCGCCAACAAGGGCAGCATCACCGCGCTGTACACCGTGCTCGTCGACGGCGACGACGTCGAAGCGGACCCCGTCGGCGACGCCGTGCGCGGCATCGTCGACGGCCACGTGGTGCTCAGCCGGAAGATCGCCGGGCAAGGCCGGTTCCCTGCCGTGGACGTGCTCGCGAGCATCTCCCGGGTGATGGACGCCGTGACCAGCCCGGCGCACCGGGAATCGGGCCGCCGCGTTCGCTCGGTGCTCAACACGTGGGCCCAGAACGAGGAGTTGGTCCGCCTCGGCGCGTACAAGGCAGGCTCGAGCCCGGCGGTCGACGCCGCCATCGCCCGCATCGACAAGATCCACGGGTGGCTCGGCCAACCGGTGGAAGAGGCCTCCCCGTTCGACCAGACCGTCACCACGATGGACGCGCTCCTGAAGTAGCCGGGCCGCGTTACGGCCCCGGCGCACACTGGAGTGTCACATGGGTGGTCTCATCGGATTTGTCGGCCTCGTCGGCATGGCGTTCGCCGGTCTCTTCGTCCTGGTCGTGATCGGCGGGAGCTTCACCACCATCCAGCAGGGGACCGTCGGCATCGTCACGCGGTTCGGCAAGTTCGGGCGTGTGCTCCGCCCCGGCCTCAACTTCAAGATCCCCATCATCGAGCTCGTGTCGCAGCGCCTGTCGCTGCAGAACCGGGCGGTGGAGTTGTCGTTCCAGGCGATCACCCAGGACCAGGCCAACGTCCACTTCAAGGCGATGCTGCTCTTCGCCGTGCTCAACAACGACGAAGACACCATCCTCAACGTCGCGTTCAAGTTCGTGGACGAACGGTCGTTCATGACGGCGCTGGTCCGCAGCGTCGAGGGCTCGGTGCGCTCGTTCGTCGCGACCAAGCGCCAGGCCGAGATCCTCGGCCTGCGCCGCGAGATCATCGACTCGGTCAAGGAGCAGCTCGACCACGCGCTGGCGGAGTGGGGCTACCACCTCATCGACCTGCAGATGACCGACATCGCCTTCGACGAAGAGATCCTCCGCTCGATGGCCAAGGTCGTCGCGTCCAGCAACATGCGCGCTGCCGCCGAGAACGAAGGCCAGGCCTTGCTCATCACCAAGACCAAGCAGGCCGAGGCCGAGGGCAACGCCATCAAGATCGCGGCCGAGGCCGAACGGTCGGCGGCCCAGCTCCGCGGCCAGGGCATCGCGCTGTTCCGCCACGAGGTCGCGCGCGGCATGACCGAGGCGGCCACCGAGATGCAGAAGGCGAACCTGGACGTGAGCTTCATCCTGTTCTCGATGTGGACCGAGTCGCTCAAGCACTTCGCCGAGCAGGGCAAGGGCAACGTCATTTTCCTGGACGGCTCGGCCGACTCCATGCAGGACACCATGAAGCGGCTCATGGCGATGCAGGCCGTCGGTCCCAAGGCCGACCCGAGCTAAACTCCGCGGCCGCGCGGCCGAAGCGGGGGGCATGTCGTCGTTTGCCACCCTGCTTCGCCTGCGCCAACGGGCGCGCGAAGAGTCGCAGGCGCTGGTACGTCGGGCCGAGGACGAACGGGAGGCGCAGGCCCAGCGCCTCGCCGCGGTGCGCGACTCGGTGGTCCGCGCGCGCGAGGAGCTCGACCACACCAACCCGATCGCGCTCACCAACTACCACGCGTTCCGAATGCGCCAGGAGGTCGCCGAGCGGCGGGAAGCGGGCAAGCTCGTGCAGCGCGAGCGCGAGCTCGAGCAGAAGCGAGCCATCCACGTGGGCCGCGTGCGCGACGAGCTCGCGATGCAGAACGTGATCGAAGCCCACGCGCGCGAAGAGGCCGAAGCCGAGGCGCGCCGCGACGCCCGCCGGATGGACGAGATCGCCGCGCGCCTGGAGCGGGTGGAGGCCTGACCCGCCGGCCGGCGGTTGCCTCAAGGTGCGGACGTGCCGACCGATGATGGCCACATGGCACTGAGCACCTTCCGTCGCACGGCCACCCTCGCGTTCGGCGCGGCGGTCATGGGCCTGGGCACGGGGACCGCCGCCTGGGCGGGCCGGGAGCCCACCGTCACCGAGATCGAGCGCTACTGCGACCTCGAAGAAGAGGGCGCCCACCAGCTGGCCGAGGACCTGCGCCGGCGCGAGCGCGAGCTCGACAGCCGCGAGCACGCGCTGGACGCCGAGCGGAGCGAAATGGCGACCGCCGAGGCCCGGCTCACCGAGCGCCTCGCTGCGCTGGAGAAGACGCGCGCCGAGCTGACCACCCTGCTCGGTCAGGCCGACGCGGCGCGCGAAGCGCGCATCGACGGCATCGTGAAGATGGTCGAAGCGGGCCGCGCCTCGTCGGTGGCGCCGATGTTCGTCGAGCTGGACGAGGCGCTCGCCGTGACGGTCCTGGACCGCATGAAGCGCAAACAGGCGGGGAAGCTACTCGCGACGCTCCCCCCGAAGAAGGCCGCGACCCTGGCCGAGAAGATGGCTGAACCCCTGTCGGTGGAGCTCCCGTGATCGTGCTGCCGTCCCCGCCCGCGTCGACCCCGCACGCCGCGCCGCCCCCCACCGCCGGAGCCGCGAACTTCGCGCTGCTGCTCGAGCCGATCGACGCCCCGCCCCCGCGCCTCGCGCCGGTGGTGCGGCCGACCCGCCCGCTCGCCGACGCCACCGACGCCGGGCCGCTGGTGAGCATCGAAGACCCCGACGATCTCGAGCTCCTCGGCCCCGACGCGGCGACCCTGCCGACGCCGCCGCTGGGGGTCACGGCGCTGATGCTCCTGGACCTCGCGGCCCCGCCCACGCCGGACCCGACGCCCACCGCCGCTCCCGGCGCCGACGTATTGACGCCGGCCGTCCGGGCCGCGCCCGACGCCACCGCCCTCGCCGGCGCCCTCGCCGCCCTCGGCGTGCGCGCCGAGGTCGTGAACGTCGACCGGGTGACCATCCCCACCCACGAAG
>SXOM01000613.1 GCA_005776735.1 Pseudomonadota bacterium | reverse complement strand
GGCGTAGTCGAAGACCGAGGCGTAGCCGAGCTCGGCGTAGAGCCGGCGGTCGGCCAGCTCGGCCCACAGGACCGCGAGCTCGGGCTCGGCCTGGCGGTGGACGCGGCGGTTGTCGAGGAGGCGTGCATGGAGGTTCGTGGCGGCTTCGATTCGCATAAAGTCCATCTATCACAACGCTGTTTGCTCGCAATTCCCATCACCAGGATGCGTCCTGGCGCCCCTGGGAGGGGCGCGAAGACCCCCGGGGGGCGTTGGAGGCGTCCTGGGGGCCGCTGCGGACGTTCGCGGCGGTGTCGCGGGCGGGTCTGAGACCACCCCGAAACGCCGCGGGAAACTTGGAGTGGAGTGGTGGGAAAAAATGTTCTGGCGCGACCCACGTGGGGCGGCGTCTGCCGGCCGGCAGCGATTCGTAGGCCGGGCAAGCCCCGGCGACCCGGGGCGCGGGTCGGCTTTGGGCGGGTGGCCAAACGCCGGGCGGGGCCCCGGTGCTGGTTCCTGAAACTTCGCCGGAGCCGTTCCTGAAAAGCTGGCCGGTTCGGGAGCGTCACCCGGAGCACACGCGGCGTCGAGGTCGAGGTGTTTGGTCCGGGAGCTGGGGCCGTCCATGAGGATGAGGCGGCCGCGCTCGAGGGTGCGATCGACGATGGCGTCGGCGAGGTCGCGGTCGTGGAGGACGTCGCCCCAGTGGGTGAGCGGGGACTTGTTGGTGGTGAAGAGGACGGGGCGCTTGCGGATGCCGCGCGGATCGCGTGGACAAGGGCGTTGGGGCCGACGTCCTGGAGAAGCGCGTGGAGGCGATCGATGTCGCCGTACCACTCTCGGGGGCGCCGATGGACGAGCCCACTGATGAACCGGACGGGCGGGTCGCCGAGCCGGACCAGGTCCTGCCGCTTCTGATAGGCCTTGCCACGCTTTCCGCAGACGCAGCGAGGCGGGCTGCGCGGTCATGGGCGTGGGCCTCGATCCCCTCGCGACCGCGGCCCCGCGGATGCGTGCGCTCGTGCCTGCCCGCAACGATGCGGACGCGATCCCGGTACAGGTAGAGCGTCAGCCATACCAAAGTCGTGCTGGGAGAAGTCGCCGGCGAGCCCCTCGAAGTGCGACTCGACCCTGACCTGCCTGCTCGGCCGTCCCAGGCCTCGGGCGGAGCGCTCGGAATCCGCGGCGGCGGCGCTCGCCGCGCGCCTCGAAGCAGCGCTGCGATGAACGCGCGCCGCGCGCCGGCCCCAATCGAGGCCCGGTGGGTCGCGGCGCGGCGCCCGATCAGGCCGGCAGGATCGAGAAGATCGCGCTCATGCCCGCCGGCTCGAGGTCCCAGCTCGCCTGCACGCGGCCGAAGTCGCGGTCGTAGGCGGTGACGCGGCACGGCAGCGGCTCCGGGCGCTTGAGCGCCGGCCGCAACCACGACAGGTTCTGGGCGAACAAGCTCGGACGTAGGCGGGAGAAGCCCACGAGCACGCGGTCCGGTTCACGCCGGATCCCGCGACACCACCCGAGCGGTGTGCCGTCGGGCTGGTGCCGGTTCAGGTCGTGGCGGGCGAGCAGGCGACCGGTGGTGGGCTCGACCTGCATCACCCGGCCGTTGACCGCCGTGAACCAGAGACCCTCGGCGTCGAGCACCCCGTCGTGGATCGGCGCGTCGGCCAGGACCTCGGTGGTGGACCCGTCGTCGAGGCACAGCGCGTCGTGCGGTTCGAAGCGGGTCGTCCACCGACGCCCGTCGACCGCGAAGACGTAGTTCGGATGGGCACGGTGGGGCTTGGTCGTGTGGATCTTGCGGTAGTCGGTGGCGCGGTCGAAGCGCAGCCAGGGCGACTCGCCGGTGGCAGTGTGCTCCTCGAGCACCCGGCCGTCGTCGTCGAGCACCAGCACCAGGTCCAGGCCGGTGCTCACGACGTGGAGGCGGCCGTCGATGCGGGCGACGTGGTGCACGTCGTTGAACCACGGGAGGCTCAGCGTGCGGCGGACCACGCCCTGCGCCGGATCGACGAACAGCACCTCGGTCTGGGTGCAGAGCAACAGCTCGTCGCCGTCCCACGACGCGGACTTGAACAGGATCGACGGGTCCTCGTCGGGGCAAGCGTCCCGCGGCGAGGTGTACTCGAGGACCGTGCGCGCGCGGCCGGTGTCGGTGTCGAGCTCGACGAGGACGGCACGCTCGAACGACGTCCACTCGTCGCGGCGCAACAGGCGCGACACCCGCTGGCGACCGCCGGTGAGGAGATAACGAGGCACGTGGGTTAGGTAACCGCTGGATGCAGGACGCTCCCCCGACGACCGACGTGGTCCGGTCCCGCTACTGGCTCGGCGAGAGCTTCGTCGTCGAGACCGCGCCCGTCGGCGAGGTGCTCGACGTCGGCGTCCTGCTCCTGCCGCCGCTCGGCTACGAAGACACCTCCGCGTACCGGCCGCTGCGCGGCCTGGCAACCGCCCTGGCGCGCGCCGGGTGCGTGGTCCTGCGCCTGGACTGGCCGGGGCTCGGCGATGCCGCCGGGAGCGTCCGGGACGACGACCTGCACCCGCGCCGGCTCGCGGCGGTGCACTCCGCGACCGCCGAGCTGCGCCGCCGCGGCGTGCACACGGTGGCCGCCCTCGGCGTCCGGGCGGGCGGACTCTTGGCGATCGACGCCGGCGGCCTCGACGCCGTCGCGTTGTGGGGCACCCCGCCGACCGGGAAGGCGTGGTTGCGGGAGGAGCGCACCTTCCACAAGCTCGCGGCCCGCGCGTTCGCCGCGCCCCCGGTCGACGCGGCCCCGCTCCCCGACGGGGCGCTCGAAGCGGGGGGCTTCTACCACCCGCCGGGGGTGGTCCGCGCCATGGAGGGCCTCGTGGGGACCGCGCGCCTCGGCGCGCCGCTCGATCACCTGCGCGTGCACGGCCGCGACGGCTCGCCGCCGGCGCCCGAGTGGGTCGCCGCGGCCGAAGCGGCGGGCGTGCAGGTGCAGGTCAGCACCACGACCGGGCTCACCGACGTCCTCGAAGACCCGTACCGCTCGCGCCTCGCCGACGCCGTCCGCGACGAGCTCACCGCATGGTTCACCGCCCGGGCCGCCGGGCGGGTGAGCCTCCTGGCGGCCTCGGGTCGGCCGGCGCTGGTGCTCCCGGCGGGGGCCACCGAGCGGGTGTGGTCGGCCCCGGGCGGCGCCGGCGAGCTGGTGGGCGTGGTGTGCGAGCCGGCGGGCGGCGCGGCGCCGGGGGCGACGTGGACGGTCTTCTACAACGCAGGCGGGGTGCGGCGGTCGGGCCCCAACCGGTTGTGGACCGAGACCGCCCGCGCGCTCGCCGCCGCCGGGCACCCTTCGTTGCGCCTGGACGTGCGCAGCGTGGGCGACAGCGCCGGGGTCGACGTGCCGCACCACGACCTCGAGGAGATGTACAGCGAGGACTCCGTCGAGGACGCGCTGGTCGCGTGGGAGGCGGTGCGTGGGCTCGGGGCCGGGAGCGTCGACGTGGTCGGGCTGTGCTCCGGCGCCTTCCTCGGCGCCCAGGTCGCGGCGCGGCGCGACGTGCGGCGGGCGGTGCTGTTCAACGGGCTCGCGTTCGTGTGGAACGACGAAGCGCGCGCGCACGGGATGACCAGCCAGATCGGGCGCTCCCTCTTCGACGCCCGGCGCTGGAAGCGGCTGTTGACCGGGCGCATCGACGCCAGGGCGCTGGCGCGGGCGATGGTCGACAAGGCCCGACTCCGCCTGGACGATGCTCGCGCGCGGCTGCGCGGCGAGCCGCCCCCCGACGACGTGGCCCGCCTGTTCCGCCAGATCCGGACGCGCGGCACCGAGGTGTGCCTGGTGTCGAGCGCCGGCGACCCGAGCGTGGAGTACCTCGCGGCCCACGTTCCCGAGGACCAACGCCCCTCCCTCACCATTCTACCGGGCGTCGACCACACCATCCGACCGGTGTGGGCGCACGAGCGCGTGTCGAGGCTGATACTAGCCGGGGCCCGGAGTCCCCATGCGCGTTGAGCAGGTCCGCCAGATCGTCCTCCAGCACGGCCGCCTCGGGGTGGCCGCCGACCAGGTCACCCCCACCAGCGACCTGTACGCGGCCGGGCTGAGCTCGCTCACCACGGTCAACCTGATGTTGGCCCTGGAGGATGCCTTCAACGTCGAGTTCCCCGACCGATTGCTCAGCCGCAAGACCTTCGAGAGTGTCCAGTCCATCACCGAGGCCATCGACGAGCTGGCCGGGAGCGAAACATGAGCCAGCCCGAGCGGATGCAGCAGTTGCTGGAGCGGGTGCACCAGATCGGGCGCGAGATCGTCGCCCCGGCCGCCCACGACGTCGACGCGCGCGCTCGCTTCCCGCACGAGGCGTTCGCGGCGCTCAAGGCCGAGAAGCTCCTCACCTGCTACGTCGCCCCCGAGTACGGCGGCATGGGCCTGGACTTCGTCGAGGTCTGCCGTATCTGCGAGGTGCTCGGCCAGTACGACGGCAGCACGGCGATGATCTTCTCGATGCACCAGATCCAGGTCGCGTGCATCACCCACCACTCCATGCAGGTGCCCGCGTTCCAGGCGTTCGTCCGCCGGATGTGCGACGAGCAGCTCCTCCTCGCCTCCGCCACGACCGAGACGGGCATCGGCGGCGACGTGCGCACGAGCTCCTGCGCGGTCCAGGCCGACGGCGACTTCGTCCGCCTCACCAAGAGCGCGCCCTGCATCAGCTACTGCGACGACGCCGACGCGATCCTCGTGACCGCCCGCCGCGCGCCCGACGCGGGACCCAACGACCAGGTGCACGTCCTGGTGCGCAAAGAGGACTGCGAGCTGGAGCCGCTGGAGACGTGGGACACCCTCGGCTTCCGCGGCACGGTGAGCGTGGGCTACGTTGTGCGCGCGCGGGTGCCGAAGGAGCACGTGTTGCCGGCGCCCTACGCCGACATCCACGCCAAGTCGATGCACGGCTTCGCGCACGGGAGCTGGAGCGCCCTGTGGTTGGGCATCGCGCAGGGCGCGGTCAACAAGGCGCGCGCGTTCGTCCGCGCCGAGGCGCGCAAGACGCCGGGCACGCCGCCCCCCACCGCCTTCCGCTTGTCCGAGCTCGACAGCCGCTTGTACCGCATGCGCGCGGGCGTCGAGCTCGGCATCCATGCCTACCAGGCGCGGCTCGCGCAGTACCCCGGCGTGCCGTTCCCGCCCGACTTCGCCTGGGCGCTCGGGCAGAACAACCTCAAGGTCACCAGCTCCGACGCGCTGGCCGACATCGTCGGCGGGGCGCTCCGCATCTGCGGCATCGCCGGGTACCGCAACGACACGAAGTTCTCGCTGGGGCGCCAGCTCCGCGACGCGCACGGCGCCAGCCTGATGATCCACAACGACCGCATCCTCGGGCAGAGCTCGATGATGCAGATCGTGGTGTAGCGATGTGCGTCGGCGTCGACGATCCATACGAGCGGTACCGCGACGAGCTCGTCGCCGCCGGTCTCCTCATCCCGAGCGGGGTCGCCGGCGTGTTCGGCCTGGGCGGCGCGTTCGAGGGCGTGGTCGAAGCGCTCGAGCGGCTCATCACCCGCGAAGGTGCCGACCTCGGCGCCGAGGTGCACCGCTACCCGCCGATCTTCAACCGTGCGCACTACACCGCGATGGACCACGTCCGGAACTTCCCGGACCTGCTCGGCTCGGTGCACTCGTTCACCGGGAAGGACGCCGAACACAAGGAGCTCGTGCGCAAGCTCGACGCGGGCGAAGACTGGACGTCCGCGCTCACCCCGGCCGAGGTGATGCTCATCCCGGCCGCCTGCTACCCGCTGTACCCCACCGCGACCGGTACGCTCCCCGCCAAGGGCCGCGTGGTCGACCTGCGGAGCTTCGTCTTCCGTCACGAGCCGTCCCCCGATCCGGCGCGCATGCAGATCTTCCGTCAGCGCGAGTACGTGCGGCTCGGGAGCGCCGACGAAGCGCTCGCGCATCGCGACGAGTGGATCGAACGCGGGCTCGCCATCCACCGGTCGCTCGGCCTCGCAGTCGAGGCGGTGGTGGCCAACGATCCCTTCTTCGGGCGCGGCGGTCGGCTCGCCAAGGCCACCCAGCGCGAGCAGGCGCTGAAGTTCGAGCTGGTGGTGCCCATCTGCTCGGCCGAGAAGCCGACCGCGATCACCTCCTGCAACTACCACCGCGACTACTTCGGGCACGCCTTCGACATCCGCACGCCCGACGGGGCCCCGGCCCACACCGCCTGCGTCGGCTTCGGTTTGGAGCGCTGTACGCTCGCGTTGTTCAAGACCCACGGCTTCGACCTCGAACGTTGGCCGCACGAGGTTCGTCAGCGCCTGGGGCTGGAGTAGCCGTGCCCCGCATCGTGGCGCTCGACCCCGCCACCTACGTCCGCCACCGGACGCACCGCGGCGAGCGCATCTGGGCCGAGACCAACTGCTACACCGACGTCGTGATCGAGCTGTTGCACGGGTTGGGCTACGAACCGCTCGCCGCCATGCCGTTCACGCTCACCGTCGACTTCGACGTGGACCAGTGGACCTTCTTCAAGTTCCGCCACGCCGACATCGAGACGATGTACGGCCAGGGCATCCACGAGCTCGCGCCGTGGTTGCCGCTGCACGAACACGTCGAGCAGAACGTCGCCGCGGGCCGGCCGGTGCTCGTGGAGCTCGACTCGTTCTACCTGCCGGACACCGCCAGCGCGGCCTACGGCCTGGCCCACATCAAGTCCACCGTCGCGGTGATCGACATCGACGTGGCCGCCGAGCGCATGGGGTATTTCCACAACCAGGGCTTCCACGTCCTGCAGGGCGCCGACTTCGCGGCCATCTTCCAGACCGCCGGCCTCGTCCACCCGCGCATGCTGCCCCCGTACATCGAGTTCCTCAAGCCGCTGCCCCGGGCGCGGGCGCTCGCGGGTCCGGCGCTGGTCGAAGCGTCGGTCCTCGCCCTCCGGCGTGAGCTCGGCCGGCTGCCGCCGGTCAACCCGTTCCTTCCGTTCAAGGCCAGGTTCGAGGGCGACCTCGCCTGGCTCATCGGCGCAGACATCGAGCGGTTCCACGCCTACTCGTTCGCCACGCTGCGCCAGTACGGGTCCAGCTACGAGCTCGGCGCCACCTACCTGCGTTGGCTCGGCGAGAACGGCGTCGCCGGCACCGAGGCTCCGGCCGAAGCGTTCTTGTCCATCTCACGCGACACGCGGGCGCTCCAGTTCCAGCTCGCGCGCGCGATGGCGCGCAAGCGCCCGGTCGACCTCGGCGTGCTCGATGGCATGGCCGCCCGCTGGGAAGAGGCCACCACCGCGTTGGTGCGCACCTTCGGCGTCGGATGAGCGCCGCGCCCCTGGTGGCGACGTGGCAGCTCGCCGGCTGCGCCCCGGGGCGGGTCCCCTCCCCCGCCGAGCTCGATGGCGCCGCGCTCGACTGGCATGCGGCCTCCGTACCCGGCACCGTGGCGCAGGCGCTCGACCTCCCGCTGGCGGGTCACCCCGACCTCGACGCGCAGGACTGGTGGTACCGCGGTCGGTTCACCGCGCCGTCGGGCACCTTCCGCCTGCGGTTTCGGGGCCTGGCGACCGTCGCCGAGGTGTGGCTCGACGGGCGGCCGCTCCTCCGCAGCGACAACGCGTTCCGCAGCGCCACGGCCGACGTGGACCTCGGCGGCGAGCACGAGCTGTGCATCGGCTTCCGGGCGCTGGGACCGCTCCTCGCGGCGCGCCGCCCGCGCCCCCGCTGGAAGACGGCGCTGGTCGAGGCCCAGCACCTCCGCTGGCACCGCACGCCCCTGGTGGGACGCATCCCGGGGTGGACACCTCGCGTGGCGCCGGTTGGCCCGTGGCGGGCGATCACCGTCGAACCGCTCGCCGAGCCGGGGCTCGACGTGGTCCGGGTGCGCGCCTGGGTCGAGGCGGGCGTCGCCCGCGTGGGGGTCGACGTCCGGGTGCGCGGCGCGCACGACACCGCGTGGACCCTCCACGTCGGCGACGCACGTTTCCCGCTTCCGGTCGACGCCGACGGCACGATCGCCGCGGTCGTGCCGGTGCCCGACGCGCCGCGCTGGTGGCCGCACACCGCCGGCGAGCCGGTGCTCGTGCCCGTGCGGCTCGAGGGCACCTCTGCCTTCGGCGCCGTCCAGTTCGAGCTCGGCGCGGTCGGCTTCCGCGAGCTCACGGTCGACCGCGACGGCGGCGCGGTGCGCCTGCGCATCAACGGCCGGGCCCACTTCTGTCGCGGCGCCGTCCTCACGGTGGAGGACGTGCGCACCCTCGACGGTCCCCCCGGCGCGGCGCGGCGCACGGTCGAGCGGGCGCGGGCGCTGGGCGCCGACATGCTCCGCGTCGGCGGCACGATGGTGTGGGCGTCCGACGAGCTGCTCGCGGCGTGCGACGCGCTCGGGGTGCTCTTGTGGCACGACCTGATGCTCGCGAACATGGACTACCCGGTGGGCGACGCCGTCTTCCGGGCCGAGCTCGAGGCGGAGCTCGACGAACAACTGGCGCGCCTGGGGGCGCACGCCGCGGTGGCGGTGGTCTGCGGCGGCAGCGAGATCGAGCAGCAGGCGGCGATGCTCGGCCTCCCGCGCAGCGACTGGTCGGGGCCGTTCTTCCAGCACGAGGCGCCCGCCCTGGTCGCACGATCGGCCCCGGGCGCGGTGTGGTTCCCGTCCACGCCCACCGGCGGGGTGCTCCCGTTCCACACCCGCGAGGGGCTCACCCACTACTACGGCGTGGGCGCCTACCTCCGGCCGCTCACCGACGTGCGCCGGGCCGAGGTTCGGTTCACGCCCGAGTGCCTGGGGTTCGCCAACGTGCCCGACGACGGCGCGCTGGTCGGGATGGCCGAGGGCGGCGCACTGGTTCCGCACCACCCGGCGTGGAAGGCGGGCGTGCCCCGCGACAACACCGCGGGTTGGGACTTCGAGGACGTGCGCGACCACTACCTGCGCGAGCGCTTCGGGGTCGACCCGGTGGCCCTCCGCAGCCGCGACGTGCCGCGCTACCTCGCGCTCTCCCGCGTCGTCACCGGCGAGTTGATGCTCCGGACCTTCGCCGAGTGGCGCCGTCCCGGGAGCCCCACCGGCGGCGCGTTGGTGTGGTTCTGGCGCGACCTGCGGCCCGGCGCCGGATGGGGCGTGGTCGATCACCGCGGCGAGCCCAAGGCGGCGGCCTGGTACCTGCGTCGTGCATGGGCGCGACGCGCCGTGCTCCTCACCGACGAGGGCCTCGACGGCGTGGCGGTTCACGTGCACAACGAGACGGCGACGCCCTTGACGGGCCGCGTCCAAGTCGAGCTCCTCCGCACCCACGGCGTGCGGGTCGACCACGCCGAGGTCGAGGTGGAGGTGGCGCCGTGGAGCGCGCAGACGCTCTCGGTCGAGGCGATGCTCGGTCACTTCGCCGACCCCGCCTACGCCTACCGCTTCGGGCCGCCGCGCCACGACGTGCTGGTCGCGCGGCTGTTGGTCGACGGCGTGTGGGTGCACGACGACGTGCTGTACGCCGAGTCGGGCGTCTTGCCGATGCAGCCGCCGACGGTGCTCGCGGCCCACACCACCCCCGACGAGGCCGGCGCCGTCGTGCTGACGTTGTCCTCGACCGCGTTCTTGCAGGCGGTGAACATCGCCGCCGCCGGGTGGGCGCCCGACGACGACCACCTCGACCTCGCGCCGGGGTGCCCGCGGGAGGTGCGCTTCGTCGCGGACGGGCCGCCGCGACCGGCTGTGAATGCTTCTGTGGATAATTGGTACGTCTGCACCGGCAGGGCGTAAGTCAACCGTAAGGTATTTTCCCATGCGGCCGCACTGGTCATGTACTCGGGGATCGGGTGGCCCAGCTTGGTCTTGCTGCCGCGCAGG
>SXOM01000612.1 GCA_005776735.1 Pseudomonadota bacterium | reverse complement strand
GCGGCGGACCGCGCGGCGGCTCCTGCCCGGCCGCGCGGACGGTCGCGGCGCGGGCCCGTCAGGGGCGGACCGGGATAGACGCGCCGGGATGCGCATCTTCGTCGCCGGGGCCACCGGTGCAACCGGGGTGGTGTTCGTGGAGCTCGCCACCGCGCGTGGGCACGAGCTCGTGTTGCACGTGCGGCCTCAGACCGCGGCCCGGCATGCCCTGGGCCGAGATTCCCGCGCCCGGGTGCTCGACCTCGGCGACCACGCCGCGCTGGTCGAGGCCGTCCGTGGGTGCGACGTGGTCGTGTCGTTGGTGGGCACCATGCGAGATCGCTTCACGACGGGTGACACCTACGAGAGCGCGGACATCGGCACCACGCGGCAGCTGGTCGCGGCGGCGAAGGAGGCCGGCGTCGGGCGGTTCCTGCTGTTGTCGAGCTTCGGCGCGGGCGGCGCGGGCGCGTACCTGAAGATGAAGGGCGAGTGCGAACGCCTGGTGCGGGAGTCGGGGCTCGCGTGGTCGATCTTCCGGCCCTCCGCGCTGGCGTCGCCGCCGGGGCCGACCGGGAACCACGGCCGGCGCGAGGTCCCCGGGTTCGTGCTCGCCGCGGGCGCGGCCCTGCGCGGGCTCCCGGGCCTGGGCGGCGTCGCCGACGACTGGCGCGCCATCCCGATCGACGTGGTCGTGCGCGCGATGCTCGGGGTGCTCGAGGCGCCGCGCGACGGCGCGATCCTCAACGGCCGCGAGCTGTGGCCCCTCGGAGGCGGTTGATGGTCCTGGTTCTTTCGCTGATGGCGTGCGACTTCGGGGCGGCGCCGGCCCCGGGCGACACCACCGAGGTGGTGTTCGAGGTCCCCAAGGGCGCCACCGCCAAGGGCCTCGGCGACGAGCTGGCGGCGGCGGGGCTGGTGACCAGCGACGGCAACTGGCAGTGGTTCTTGCGGCTCGGCGGCGACGGGAGCTGCTTGAAGGCGGGGAAACACCGTACGACCCGCAGCATGAGCGCTCCGGAGCTGCTCGCTGCGCTGTGCGGCGCGCCCATCCCCGACGACGTGCCGTTCACGGTGGTCGAGGGGTGGCGCGCCAAGGACATCGACGCGGCGCTGGCCGAGAAGAAGCTCATCGAAGCCGGGCAGTACCTCGCCGCCACCGAGAGCGCCTCGGGCTACACGGCGGCGTGGACGCTGCCCGGCCGCAACCTCGAGGGCTACCTGTTCCCGGAGACCTACCTCGTGTCCCCCGACCGGTTCGAGGTCCGCGCGTTCGTGCAGCGGCAGCTCGACCTGTTCGGGGAGCGCTTCGCCGCGAAGGCCGCGCTCGAGGGGCGGACGCTCGACGAGGTGGTGGTCGTGGCCAGCATGATCGAACGCGAAGAGCCGAGTCCCGACAACCGCCGCCTGGTGGCGGGCATCATGTGGAAGCGGCTCGACGCGGGGTGGAACCTCGGCATCGACGCGACCAGCCGCTACACCCTGGCCGACTGGAACGACGAGAAGGCGTTTTTGAAGCAGCTCTTCGACCCGAAGGAACCGTACAACACCCGCCTGCGGCCCGGCTTGCCGCCGACCGCGATCGGGAACCCGGGGCTGCGTTCGCTCGAAGCGGCGGCCTCGCCCGAAGACACGGCGTACTGGTACTACCTGCACGACGCCACCGGGAAGATCCACCCCAGCAAGAGCGTGGCCGAACACGACGCGCTCAAGAGGAAGTACCTCTGATGGCCCACTGGCTCGCCAAGTCCGAACCGCACGTGTACGCGTGGGACACCTTCGTCGCCGAAGGCCGCACGTTCTGGAACGGGGTGCGCAACTCCGAGGCGCGCAACAACATGCGCGCCATGAAGCTCGGCGATCGCGTCGCGTGGTACCACTCCAACGACGGCAAGGAGGTGGTCGGCATGGCCGAGGTGGTGCGCGAGGCGTACCCCGACCCCACCGCCGAGGGCGACCCACGCTGGGTGTGCGTCGACCTCGCGCCGGTCGGGCCGTTCCCGAAGGCGGTGACGCTGGCGCAGTTCAAGGCCGACCCGATCTTGTGCGAGACCAAGCTCGTGAAGCAGGGCCGGCTCAGCGTGACGCCGCTGAGCCCGGAGCAGTTCGCCCGGCTCTGCGAGCTGGGCGGCTACGGCGGCTGAGGTGCTCCTCGCCTGGGTCGCCGCGGCCGAAGCGCACCGCCCGGGCATGTCCTACGCGCGGGTGACTGCGGAAGAGCTGCGGCTCACCATCGCGGAGCCCGAGCTCGTCGGGCGGGTGCCGCTGGGCGCGGACATCGACGCGTCGCGGGTGCTCGTGGCCGAGCTGTTGTTGCCCGGCACCCACGTGCGGGTCGACGGCGTCGAGTGTGATCGCGGCGACCCGACGCTGGGTCGCGTCGAGGGCGACGGAATCCTGCTCACCGTGCCCCTGGAGTGCCCGGTGGGGGCGCTCAGCTACACGCCCGGGTTCCTGGACCAGATGGACCCCGGCCATCGGCACATCGTCGACCAGGGCGGCGAACCCGTCGCGGTGGTGGACCGTCCCGGCCAGGTCGTGGCGCTGGAGGGGGCCGCCGCGCCGGGCCAGGTGGCGCTCCGCTTCGGCGAGCTCGGCGTCGAGCACATCTGGACCGGGTACGACCACCTCTTGTTCCTGGCGGGGCTGCTCCTCACCGCGACCTCGCTGCGGGCGATGTTGTGGGTGGTGACCGGCTTCACGGTGGCGCACTCGATCACGCTCACCGGCGCAGCGCTGGGCTGGATCGCGCTGCCCTCCGCGGTGGTCGAGCCGGCCATCGCCGCCAGCATCGTGTACGTCGGCATCGAGAACCTCTGGCGCCCCTCGCCCCGGCGGCGCGCGGTGGTGACGTTCCTGCTCGGCCTGGTCCACGGCTTCGGCTTCGCGGGGCTGCTCGCGGAGCTCGGCCTCCCGAAGTCGGGCCTGCTCACCGCGTTGGTCTCGTTCAACCTCGGGGTGGAGGTCGGTCAGGCCGCGGTGGTGGCGCTCTTGTTGCCGCTGCTCCTGCGCCTGCGCCGCGGGCCGTGGTTCGATGCGCGGGTGGTGCCGGTGGCGTCGGTGTGCGTCGCGCTGGCCGGACTGTACTGGTTGGTGGAGCGGGTTTTCGGCTGAGGCCGAGGCGCGGTGTCCGCGCCTCAGCGGCCCGACACCAGCCACGTGTAGCGGTCCACGTCGCCGTTGCTGCCCGGCGCGAAGCGGAAACCGCGTACGGCGCGGGCCACGCAGGCTTCGAGCTCGGGCGAGCCGACGGTGGAGTCGACCGACACGTCGCCGACCCGGCCCCCGGTGACGCTCCACGCGGCGCTCACCCGGCCGGAGAGGTGGGGGTCGGCGGCGAGCGCACGCGCCACGCAGGTCTCGATGCGGTCCCGGTGGGCGCGCACGACCGCGGCGAGGTCGCCCACCTCCTCGTCGGCGGCCGTGTCTTCGGGGCGGCCCTCCGCGCGCGGGACCGGGGCGCGGGTGGGGAGGTTGACGTCCTCGAGCGCGACGCTGCCGGGGCCGCCGAGATCGCGGACGCCGATCCCGACCGGACCGGCGGGTCCTTGGGGGCTCGCGAACGTGGGCACTTCGTCGCCGCGGGCCGGAGCGTCGGGCTGGACGGTCCCGATGACCCGTGCGAGCGCGTCGTCTTCGGTGCGACGGTCGGCATCCCAGCCGGCGCCGTCGGTGCCGATGGGGGCGAAGAGATCGTGGGCGAGGTCGAGGCCGGAGCGCGTGGTCGGCGCGTCGGGGGCGGCGCTGCCGGCCTGGCGCGGGCGCAGCGGCTCGTGCGCGGTCGGCGGGGGGTCGGGGCGTACGATCGGCGGGGGCGGCGCGGCGAGGTCGATGGGCGCCCAGAACTCGACGTCCTTGTACCGGAGCGCGCCGCCGAGGTCGGGCGGCGGCGTGGGGAGCGCCCAGGCCCGGGCGGTCAACGCCCCGAGCAGGAGCACCGGCGTGAAGACGCCGAGGCAGGCGCGGAAGAGACGGCCATCGTCGACGAGGGGGGC
>SXOM01000091.1 GCA_005776735.1 Pseudomonadota bacterium | reverse complement strand
GGCGGCGCCGGCCAGCTCCCCGAGCATCCGTTGGCCGGCGCCCCGGGGGCCGTCGAGCCGAACCACGCAGCCTGCACCGCCGGCCACGCGGTCGAGCGCCCGGACCACGCGGTCCGCCGCCTCCTGGCGTCCGGCCACCCGGGAGGCCGTGGACCCGGTGAGCGCCCGCAACGCCGCGGCGACCGCGGCGAGGTCCGGGTAGCGGAGCGCGGGGTCGAGCGCGGTGCAGCGCAGGACCACCGCTTCGAGGTCGGCGGGGACGGTCGGATCCCGCTCGGACGGGGGGCGCGGGGGCGCGCGGGGGTGGGCGCGGCGGCCCTCGTCGAAGGGGCGCGCGCCGGTGAGGCACCAGTAGAGCACCAGCCCGAGCCCATACTGGTCGGCGCGGGCATCGGCGCTCTTGCCGAGGAGGACCTCGGGCGCCGCCCACGCCACGGAGCCCACGAACCCGCGCTCCGCCGCACCCCCGGGGGCCGCCACCACGCCGAAGTCGGCGAGCACCGCGCGCGCTTCGGACCACAGGACGTTGCTCGGCTTGATGTCACGGTGCACGAAGCCGGCGCGGTGCAGGTAGTCCAGCGCTTCGGCGAGCTGCACGCCGAGCTCGCGCACCCGCAGGTGGCGTTCGTGCGCCGGCCGGCTCTGGAGCTTGGCGCCGAAGGCCCCGAGGTCGGTGCCGTCGATCACCTCCATCGCCAACCACGGCCGGCCGCCCGCGCGGCCGGAGCTCAGCAGGTGGACGATGCCGCGATGTTCGAGCCGGGCGAGGGCCTCGACCTCGACCGCGAAGCTGCGCGCCAGGGCGGGCGTGGCGTCGGCGCGGAGCCACTTCACCGCGGCGCGGCGTCCCGCGGCGTCCTGGCCGAGCCACACCTCGGCCATGGCGCCGTGTCCGAGGGGGCGCAGGAGCGTCCACGGCCCGACGAGGACCGGCGCGGGGGTGGTCAGGCGCCCGCCCCGCGCTGCCGGAACGGGGCCTGCCAGGCGCGCGGAAGGCGCGCCTGCATTGCCGCGAACCCGGCCTGGGCTTCGCGCGCCAGGCGCGTACCCTCGGACGCATCGGAGGTGACCCGCGCCGCGAGCGCGGTGGCGTCGAGCCCGAGGAGCTTGAAGCCGCGGCTCTGCGCCAGGCGCGCGGCGGCCTGCGCGAGCGGGAGCGCGGTGACCGCGTCGCCGAGCCGCTCGAGGGCTCGCGCCATGTCGAGCGCCGCTTCGACGCGCCGCTGCGGGGGCAGACGCCCGAGCTCGGCCTCGACGCGCACGAGCAGGCTCCGCGCGGCGGGGGCGTCGCGCAACATCGCGTGCGCGCGGGCCTGGAGCGCCCACGCCACGGGCGCGAACCGCTCGGGGTCGCCCGCTTCGAAGCCTTCGTCGGCGTTCTTCAGGCCGTCGAGCGCGGCCTGGGCTTCGCCGAGCGCGAGGCGGGTGCGGGCCAGGTGGACCGCGCACGACAGGACGACCGGCGTGATCCCGAGCAGCTCGGCGATCGACTTGCCCCGCTCGAGCTCGGCCCGGGCCTCGGCCCACGCCCCGAGCTCCATCGCCGCGAGCCCCCGGATCATGTGTGCGCCCGCGCTCGGTGCGCCTTCGCCGGAGCCTTCGGTCTCGATCTCCGAGAGGGCGTCGGCGCCGTGCTCCCACGCGGCCACCGGGTCGCCCTGGCCGAGCTCGACCTCGGCGAGGTTGGCCAGCGCGTTGGCCCGCATCCCGTGCATCCGGAGGTCGCGGTAGAGCGTCTGTGCTTCGTTGAGGCCGCTCGCGGCGCTCGCGAGCTGCCCGCGCGCCGCCTGGACCGCCGTGGCCGCGAGGAGCAGGTCGGCGCGGGCGCGCGGGAAGGTGGTGCCCGCCTGGACCAGGCCCTCCTGCGCGAACTGCTCGACCTTGTCGAGGTCGCCGCGGGTCCACGCGATGTGGGCGCGCGCGAGGAGCCCCTCGGCCACCGCTTCGCGTTCGCCCAGCTCGCGGGCGCGCGGGAGGTGCTGATTGACGAGGGCCTCGGCGGCGTCGACCTGGCCGCCGGTGCGGAGCACGCGCGCCTGGCGCATGCGGGCGCGCAACGCGCCGCGTTCGTCCTTCACACTCCCGGCGAGGCCCGCCGCCTGTTCGAGCAGGTCGCGGGCCTGCGTCCACTTGCCGCGCAGGTACAGGACCTCGGCCCGCACCAGCAACAACCCCTGCTTGAGGTCGGCGAACTCCCGAGGATCGCCGTCGACCCGCGCGGTGTCCTCGTAGTCGGCCGCGTGTTCGGACAGCTCCCACGCTTCGGCGTTCTGGCCGCGCTCGCGGAGCTTTCGTGCGCCCTCGACCACCACCCGGTACGCGCGGGTGGGCTGGCCGGCGCGCGCCCAGTGGGCGCCGATGCGCTGCACGCTGGTGATGGTCAGGCCGAAGCCCACTTCGAGCGCCGCTGCGAACGCGCCGTGGAGCGTGGCGCGGCGGTCAGGGTCGAGGGCGCGGTACAACAACGTTCGGTCGAGTGGCCGGACCAACGCCACGAACAGGTGGGGCCCGGCGGTGCGCGACTGCAGGATGCCGTCTTGTTCCAGGCGCTCCACCACGTCGAGCGCCGACTCTTCGTCGAGCCCGAGGACGGACTGCAGCACGTCGAGCTCGACCTCGTGCCCGTAGACCGCGAGCGCTTCGGCGAAGCTGCGGTCGGCGAGATCGAGCGCATCGAGCCGCGGGCGGACACGCTCGAGCACGGCGGGGGGGACGTCGAGGTGGCCGGTCGCGATCTCTTCGGGCTCGACGCCGAGGCGGTGGCCGCGGACGGTCTTGAGCACCAGGCCCGTGCCGACGAGGGAGGCCAGCCAGTCGACCATCGCGCCGGGGTTGCCGCCGGTCTCGGCGTGCAGGCGGGCGCCGACGGCCTGCGCGGCCTTCCCGGGGCCGAGGACCCCGGCCGCGACCGCGATCGAGGCGGCCTCGTCGAGCGGCCCGACGGTGAGGCTCGTGCCCAGGGCCCGCAGCGCGTCGAGGCGGGGGGTGTGGACGGTGCCTTCGAGGGTGAACGCGAGGAGCACCGGCTCCTCGGCGAGCGCCCGCGCCAGCGTGAGCAGGCCGTCGACCGCCGGGAGCAGGGCCTCGTCGACGTCGTCGACGAGGATCACCTGGGGGCGCAGGTGCGCGAGCTCGGTGACCGCTTCGACCCGCGCGACCTGGAGCTGCTGACGGGCGGTGCCGCCCGCCGACTCGACCGCCCGCACCGCGGCCTGGCCCAGCCGCTCGGCGGCGCCGGGCTCGAGGCCGCCGCGGAGGCTCTCGGCCAGGCGCAGGAGCACCCCGACCGGGCCGTCGGGCCGGGTCACCCGCACCGCGTGCACCGGGAGGTCCAGGTCGCGGGCGCTCTGCCCGACCACCTCGAGCAGGCGCGTGCGCCCGCTGCCCTCGTCGCCCTCCAGGAACAAGGCGCTGCCGCGCTTCCGGGTGAGCGCGGCCACCGCGTCGCGCAGCACGTGCACGCGGTCGTCGCGCCCCACCAGCGGCGGCGCCACGGGTCGGGTGGGCTCGCCGCCGGGGAGCGCGTGCGCTTCGAGGCGGTACAGCAGCTCGCGCGCACTCTGCGGGCGCCGCTGCGGCTCGCGCGCCATCAGCCGGCGGCACATGTCGTCGAGGTGGGGCGGCACGCCCGGCTCGACCTCCGACGGAGAGGGGGGGTGCAGGTTGCGGTGCAGCTCGATGTAGCCGCCGAGGTCCTTGGCGAGGAACGGCCGCCGACCCGTGAGCATCGCGAACAGGATGACGCCCAGGCTGAACAGGTCGCTCCGGTGGTCGACCGCGTGGCCGTTGACCTGCTCGGGCGACGCGTAGGCCCAGGTGCCCACCAGCGTCGTGGACTGCTGGCTGTCGTGCTCGGGGTCGAGGTCCTTGACGATGCCGAAGTCGGTGAGCTTGCAACGCCCCTGCCCGTCGATGAGCACGTTGGACGGCTTCAGGTCGCGGTGCACGAGCCCGTGCGCGTGGATGTACACCAGCGCCCGCGCGACGTCGGCCAGCACCGTCTCGCAGCGGGCCCACCGCTCCTCTTCCGGCAACTTCCGGAGCTGATGGATGAGGTTGTGGAGGTCGGTGCCCTCGACGTACTCCATGGCGATGTACGGGTGGCCGTGGATGTCGCCGTACGCGTCCACCCGGATGACGTTGGGGTGACAGAGCCGCGCCAACGCCCGGAACTCGCGCCGGAAGCGCTGCAGGCCGGTGCCGACGCGCCCGGTCTTGAGGATCTTGAGCGCGATCGGCTGCCCGTCCGGGTCGGACGCGAGCACCACGTGGGCCATGCCGCCCCGCCCGACCACCCGCCGGTACACGTACTGCCCGATGCGGTCGCCCGGCTTGATCACCAGGCCACCCACCTCGAGCGGCAGCTCCACCGGTTCCGACGTCGTCTCGGCCATCTCCGCCCTGCGCCGGGGTCCTCGCTATCCTCGCGACCGCCGGATTGCGATCGACGGACGCCCGGTTCGGGCGGCGCGGCGCGACCGTCCCGAAGCGGGCAGGGTCCGGCCCGCGCCGCGCGCCGCCGCGTGCCTACGCGAGGTCGCGCACCAGCCCGAGCAGCCCGGCCGCGGCCAGCGGCTCGC
>SXOM01000611.1 GCA_005776735.1 Pseudomonadota bacterium | reverse complement strand
GGCTCGGCGCGCCCGGTGCGCGCCGCGGCGGCGAGGAGGCCTTCGATGTGGCCGGCTTCGGCGTGGGCGACGCAGCCCTGGGCGAAGCTCGGGTGGCCCGCGGCCGCGGTGAGGTGCACCTCGCCGGCGCGCGGTCCCTCGACGCGGCGGGACAACTTCACCAGCCACGTGGCGCCGGGGTGACGCTCCGCCGCGCGCCGGAGCACGTCGGGAGCTGCCTCGCCGGAGAGCTCGGCCAGGCGCGGGTAGAACCCGCGGGGCGTGAGCTGGCGCTCGAGGATCGCCGCGTGCTCCAGCGCGGCATGGGCGACCCGCGCCCCGCGCAGCGCGCGCGCGCCGCAGGTGACCTCGGCCAACGCCAGCGGTGCCGTGGTGGCCAGCATCGCGAACAGCTCCGCGATCTCTCCGGCCGACTGGAGGGCCTGGGCCGCGGCCAGGATGCGGTCCAGCTCCTCGCGCCCGGCGGGCGCGACGGGCGCGGCGGCGACCCCCGCCGGCGCCGGCACGGGCTGCGTCGGTTCGTCGTCGAACGGTCCGGGCGGCAGCGGCTTCATCGGAGCTCCCGCGCGCCGCAGACGCTCGACACGGGGCCCGGGGTCCACCGCGCCCCGACGGGGACCCCGACCCAGTCGGTGCCGGCGGCCTCGGGGTGGAAGTAGCCCGGGCGTTCGCGGACGCCCGGCTCGTCGTACAGGGGGTGGCCGGGGGGGGCGACGGACGCCCCGTCGGCCCGCACCTCGACCAGGCCGCACGCCGCGACCGCGGTGCCGCCGTCGTCGCTGGCGACCAGCAGGATGGAGAGGTCGTCGGCCCCGAGCGTGCGCAACGCGGCCCACGCCGCGTCGATCAGCGCGAAGCGGTCGGCGCCGTCGAGCTCGTCGAGCACGTCGCGTGCGGCCTCGGCGGCGGCCCACGCCGCTTCGGGGTCGTGGCTCCCACGCACCCGGCCCGCCCAGTGCAGGCTCGCCCCAGGGCGGTGCACCCGACCGCGGAAGTGGCCCGCGAACGGCGTGCGGCCCGGGGTCCCGACGAGCAGCGCCCGCACGTTCACACGTCCCGGTCGACGATGGTCGCGATGCCCTGGCCGAACCCGATGCACATCGTCGACAGGCCGAGCCGCCCCCCGCCGCGCTCCAGGACCCCCAGGAGCGTCGCGATGAGGCGGGCGCCGGAGGCGCCGAGCGGGTGCCCGAGCGCGATGGCGCCGCCGTGCACGTTGGTCTTGGCGAAGTCGAGCCCGAGCTCCCGACCGCACCCGACCGCGACGCTCGCGAAGGCCTCGTTGATCTCGACCGCGTCGAGGTCGCCGACCGCCAGGCCCGCCTGGGTGAGCGCCTTGCGCGTGGCCGGCACGGGGGCGGTGAGCATGATCGTCGGGTCGCAGCCGGCGGTGGCCATGGCCACGATGCGCGCCCGCGGCCGCAGCCCGTATTCGCGGACCGCCCGGTCGCTCGCGATGAGGACGGCCGCCGCGCCGTCGGTGATCTGCGAGCTCGACGCCGCCGTGACCACCCCGTCGGGCCGGAACGCCGGCCGGAGCCGCGCGAGGTCGGCGACCGTGGAGCCCCGGCGCACACCGTCGTCGGCGCTCACCCCGGCGATGGGTACGATCTCCCTGGCGAACGCGCCCGCGTCCTGCGCGGCGGCGACGCGGCGATGCGATTCGACCGCGTAGGCGTCGAGCTCGTCCCGCCCGAGGCCGTAGCGGTGCGCCACCAGCTCGGCGCTCTCCCCCTGGGGGACGATGGTGTAGCGCCACGCCAACTCCTCGGGGAGCGTGCTCCCTTCGCCGGCGAGCACCGCATCGCTCCCCATCGGGACGCGGCTCATCGACTCGACGCCGGCCGCGATCACGAGGTCCTGGAAGCCCGACGCGCAGCCCATCGCGGCGAAGTTGACCGCCTGCTGCGAGCTGCCGCACATCCGGTTCACGGTGACGCCGGTGACGTCGACCGGGAAGCCGGCGGTGAGCGCCGCGATGCGCCCGATGTTGAGCCCCTGCTCGCCCACGGGGGTGACGTTGCCCATCACCACGTCGTCGACCCAGGCGGGATCGACCCCGTTGCGCTGCACCAGCGCCTGCAGCACCTCGGCGCCGAGCACCGCCGGGTGCACCCCCGAGAGCGCACTCCGACCCTTGCTCACCCGACACAGCGGTGAGCGCACCGCGTCTACGATCCAGGCGTTTCCCATGCCCGGGGGCCTAACGCGGCGAAGGCCGGCCGGGCGTGGGCGGAGCGGGCCGCGGTCGCGTCGGCGCCCCGCTGCGGCCTACCTCCCCCACAGGCTCAGCCACTCGCCCCGCACCCAGGCGCGCCGGTGGAGGCGAAACGACGGACCCAGCGCCGCCCGCGCTTCGGGCCACCGTACGAACGCTTCGCTGAGCACGGTGTAGACGCGTGGGGCGAACGCGGGCGCCTCGGCGCCGAACCGGCGCAGGATCGCGAAGTCGGCGCCTGCCCCGAACGCATGTCCCAGCGGCAGGTCCGCCCCGTCGCCCGGCCAGAACGGCAGGTTCGCCACCACCGCGTCGAACCGCTCGCCGGCCACCGGCGCGAACAGGTCGCCCCCGCGCACCTCGATCCGCAGGCCGCCGAGCGCGGCGTTGACCCGCGCCGCCTGCACCGCCGCCGGATCGAGGTCGGTCGCGACGACGGTGGCGCCCGCCCGCGCGAGCGCACACGCGACCACGCCCGAGCCGGTCCCGAGCTCGAGCCACCGTTCGCCCGGCGTCACCAGCTCCCCCACCGCCCCGGCGAGCCACGCGCCCACCTTGGTCAGCACCGGGTCGAAGACGCCGGGCGGCACCCAGACCGGCTGCCCCGCGACGACGTGCAGGTGCGCCCGTCGCGTGTGCCACCGGGCGAACGGGACGACCAGGGGCCGCGCGTGGAGGAGTCGGCCGAACCTCACCGGCTGTTCGGCGTCCAGTCGTACGGCAGGAACTTCACGGTGTAGCCACCGGCGACCGCCCGCTCGACCTGGGCGGCCTTGGTGGGCCCCGCGTGGCCGCGGACGAATGCCACCGCGCCGCCGGCAGCGGCGAAGTCCTTGGCGTACCAGTCGAACAGCTTCGACAAGAACAGCGTCTTGCGGCTGTCGTCGACGATCGCGCCCGGCCCGTCGAGGAACCGCCGCGTGGCGAGCTCCAGCGCCGCCTCGAGCGCGGCGGCGTCGTCCGGCCACGGGGTCGCCTGCAGGGGCGGGCAGCTCCGCGCCCCGCAGTTGAGCGCGAAGTGCAGCCGCGGGTCGGCGAACTTCGTACGCAACTCGCCTTCGAGCTCGTTGAGCGTGACCCGCCGCCCGTCGACCGGGTGGTACCGCTTGTCGAAGAAGCCGGCGAGGTCGGTGACCCGCCGCGGCAACGGCGCGGTCGCGAGCTGGTCGAGCACCAGCGCGTTGTACACGTCGATCCACACGCCCAGGCCGGCCGAGGGGAGGGGGCCCGCGACCCCCGCCAACCAACTGCCGAGGTCGCCCGGTCGGTCGCGGACACAGGCGTAGTCGACCTTTCCGTTGGCCACACACGCCGCCAGCACGCGCCCGAGCGGCGCGTCGTCGACGGCGTGGGCGAGCGCCAGTCCGAGGAGCATCCCGGCTCGGCTAACCGGCCGACGTACGCATCGGGGGGCGCCCCGCGACCGTCCCGAAGCGGGCCGAGTCCGGCGGGCGCCCCGCCGCCATCGTCATTGGAGCGCGAGGCGCGGGATGGGCCCCAGGTCGTCGGTGGGGACCTGGAAGTGCGGACGCCAGCCCGCCGCGATCGCCGCCGCGCGGCGCGCGTCGGCGTCGGCCCGCAGCCGCGGCGCCGACGAGAACCACCCCCCCCGAACCGTGAGCGTGCCCCGCAGCGACGCGGCGAGGACGCCCGCGTCGACGGGCGCGCGGATGTGGATGGCCAGCTCGGTCGGCGCGGGCAGGCGGAGGGGGCTGGCCCCGAGGCGGCCGTCCTCGCTCGAGGTGAACCCGATCCCCCCGTACGGGCCCCAGCAGGCGGACTGGACCAGGGGGGCCCTGGATACGGAAAGGTAGGGGCCGCGAGGATGGGCCAGGCGGACCCACTCCGCACCGTCGAGCTCCAATTCGACGGCGATACGTGGGTCCATCTCGAGCTGGTCGACGTGCAGGTCGACACACGCGACCGGCCCGAGCTCCAGTGCCACGGTGAAGGTCGCACCTTCATCGGCCTGCTCCCACAGGTCGAAGGCCACCTCGTCCACGGGCCCGTCGGGCCGCACCTCCAGGGCCGCGAAGCGCCGGACCCGGGCGGGCAGCTCGTGGGGGCTCAGGCCGACGCGGGCGAGGCTCGTTCGGATGAGGTTGGGGTTCCCGAGGGCGAGGGCCAGATCGAGCTGCGCCGCTCGCGCCGCGGCGCCGCCGACGAACTCGGCGCGGCTCCACGCGCGCCTCCAGCGCGGCGGCATGTCGACCGGCGGTGGGTGCGAACGGTCGGCGCGCTCGAGGTCCGCGGGCGGAGGCGTCACGGCCGGCCCCGCGCCGATGACCCAGGGGTCGTTGCTCCAGGCGTCGACCAGGAGCTCGTCGGCCGGGTCGAGGTCGGCCTGTACGCGGGAGATCGCGTCGACCCGCGGCAGGAGCGCCTGCCCGCCGCTGGGATCTATGACGAACGTCGCATCGTCGTGCCACCGACTCGCGTACAGCTCGTCGATTCCGTTCCCGTCGAGGTCGGCGGCGGTGAGGTGGTCGCCGTGTTGGAACGCGAGGCCGATCGGTGTCCCGGGACGCAGCCCGTCGATGCCGGCGCGGATCGGGATCAGGCTGTGCGCACCGAGGACCCAGAGGGTCCCCGCCCGATCCACGGTCGCGGCCCGCGCCGCGGCGAAGAACCGTCCGAGCACCCGCTTGTCCGGGGCGCGCACCCAGATCGCCCGGCGGGCCCAGGTGTATTCGAGGCCGATCCACTCGTCGAGGCCGTCGCCGTCGAGGTCCCCCGTCGCCGCGCCCTCGGTGAAGGTGTCCACCCCCACCAGGGTCGAGGGCTCCCCCGGGACGTCCGCTCGAAAGGTAGGCCGCTGGCTCCGCGCGCGCTGGGTGAGGGCGTGGCGAAGCGCGGTGGCCACCGGCTGATCTTCGTTCCAGAACCAGGTCGCGCCCGCGTCCAGGCCGTCCGACCCGCTCGCCAAGGCAAGGGCGGCGTCGCTGTCCCCAGCGTCGAGGAGCGCGGCGGCGGTGGCTTCCACGAGCGCGGGTGAAGGGGCTTCGGCGTACAACCACGCCCGGAGGAGGGCGTCGGCGCGTGCGGCGCGGCCCGGGATCTCCTGGCCCGCGGCGCGCCACTGGTCGTCGGGGGCGTGCAGGAGCGGCTCGGGGGCCGGCTCGGGGGCCGGCTCGGGTGCGGCGCAGGCGAGCGAAAACAGGAGCGTCGTGAGGACGAGCGGGCGGTGGCCGCGCAAGATGAACCGCATCGCCCAGGTTGTAACGTGCGCGGAGCGCGCGCCGCGCGCCCGCCTCGGCCGCGACCGGGCGGCCGGGCGCGGCGCGGCGCCCCCGCTATCTCTTGGGGAGGTCCAGCCAGACCGGGGCGTCGGGGGCGTCGGCGGTGAGCGTGAACCGGAGGCCGCCCAGGCGGATCGCGACGAGGCGCGGTGCCGGGCCGGGACGGATGCCGAAGCCGTCGGCGCCGGCGTCGGCGGTGGCCGCCGCGCGCACACCGTCGGTGCCCGCGGGGCGGAGCACCAACGCGGCGTCGACCACCCGAACCACATAGGCGTCGGGACCGAAGTGGAGCGCGTCGGCGGTGGGGTGCACCACCTCGGTGCGCGCACGCTCCAGGAGCGCGGCGGTCGCGGGGTCGACGAACGGGGGCACCAGGGGCTTGCCGCGCGCGGGCAGCGCGAGCACGCCGAGCGCCGCGGCGAGCACGCCGTAGACCGCCCCGGCGGCGAGCACCACCACGAGCACGTGCGCACGGTCCGACAGGGCCCAGGCCACCGCGCCCATCGCCCCGGCGGCGAGGCCCACGCGGACGTGGTGTCCACCGAGGCCGCGCCCCGCGAGGAGCGTGCGCAGGCCCCAGAAGAGGCCGACACACTCGGTCGTGACGGTGACGGCGTGGGAGAGCGGGAGCGCGTCGGCGCCGAGGCCCGCCCCGCGGGTGAGCACCAGGACGACCGGGATCTTCGCGCCCATCGCCCCGAGGCTCAGCCACATCGGGAGCCGCGGCCGGCCGATGGCGTAGCAGACCGGCACGAGGATGCGGTGCAGGCAGATGCCGTAGCAGGCCCACGCGTACATCCGCAACATCGACGCCGTGCCGACGGTGTCGGCGTGATCGAAGGCCCCGCGCTCGTACACCAGGCCGACGATCGGCTCGGCCAGGACACCCAGGCCCACCGCCGCCGGCACCACGAGCGACGCGTGGGTGCGGAGCGCACGGGTCAAGAGCGCGCCGCTCCCGTCGGCTTCGCCCCGCGACCAGGCGGCGCTGAGCTCGGGCAACAGCGTGGTCGCCAGGCTCCCGGCCACCAGCGCCAGCGGGAGCTGCACCAGCCGGAAGCTGCCGAGCAACCACGTGAGCACGCCGTCGCCGAAGTCCGACGCCCACTGCGACTCCACGAGCAGGTTGAACTGCACGGTGACCACGCCGACGAGCGCCGTCCCGAACCAGACCAGGAGCCGTCCGAGCGCGGGGTGGCCGGAGAACGAGGGCCGGAAGCGGAACCCTTCGCGCCACAGCGGCGGTACGCAGAGCCCCGCCTGCACAAAGCCGGTGAGCGTGGTGAGCGCGGCGACGACGACGATGGCATCGGGCCCGCCCCGGGCCGCCCACCACGGCCCGACGACACAGGCGGCGATGACCCCGAGGTTGAGCACGTTCTGCGCGAGCGCCGGTACGAAGAACCGGCCGCGGCTGTTGAGCAGGCCGCCGAAGTAGGCCGCGAGCGAGAGCCCGGCCAGAAACGGCGACAACCAGCGCGTGAGCGTGGCCGCCAAGGCGAGCTTGTCGGGGTCGGCCGCGAACCCGGACGCGACGAGCTGCACCCACCCGTCGGCCAACGCCCAGAAGGCGAGGGTGGCCACCCCGAGCACCACCAGGAGCACGCCGAGCACCGCCTCGGCGAGCTTCCACGCGGCGGCGACGCCCTCGCGCTCGGCGGTGTCCGAGAACGCCGGCACGATCACGTTCTGCAGCGACCCCTCGGCCACCAGCTCGCGCAAGAGCTGCGGCACGCGCAGCGCGGCGTTGTAGGCATCGCTGACCGAGCCGGCGCCGAAGACCGCGGCGAAGATCACGTCGCGGGCGAGGCCGGTGAGGCGCCCGAAGAGGTTCGCGATCCCGATGCCGAGCGCTGCGTTGCGGCCGCCGCTCATCCGGGAAGGCGCTCGCCCACGCCCGCCGCGACGAGCTCCTCGGCGCAGGCTTCGAGCGCGGCCGCGTCGCGGCTCTCGAGCGTGAGCACCACGTGGACCGGCACCTCGTCCAGGCGCGGGTAGCTGCCGATCGTCACGGTGGGGTGCCGATCCTGGGCCGCGGTGAGCCGCTCGGCGATGGCCGACTCGGTGGCCTCGGTGCGCAGGCGCACCAGGCCGTAGGGGGTGCCGGCGAAGCGGTGCGCCACCTTGTCGAACTTCAGGCGCAGAAGCGACGGTACGCCGGGAAAGATGGCCACGTTCCGACACACCACCGTGGGGAAACGCACGCCGCCGTCCCACCACAGCGTGCTCCCTTCGGGCACCTCGGCCATGCGGAGGGCCGCGGCGTTGCACGCGTCGCCCATGCGCGTACGCAGCACCGCCACCAGCTCGGGGTGGTGGTGCAGCGGCACGGCGAACGCCTGCGCGACCCCGGCGAAGGTGATGTCGTCGTGGGTGGGGCCCACTCCGCCGGTCGTGAGCACCACGTCGTACCGCGCGGCCTGGGCCGCCACCTCGGCGGCGATGTCGCCGAGGGTGTCGGGCACCACCGCCACGCGCAGCAGGTCGGCGCCGAGCTCGCGGAGCCGGCGGGCCAGCCAGGGCGTGTTCTCGTCGGCGTACTTGCCGGAGAGGATCTCGTTCCCGATGATGGCCACGCCCACGGTCGGCATGCCGCCGGGTAACACCGTGTCGCGGAGCCGCGCGCCGGGGCGCGTGGTCGGGTACGCTGTGGCGGTGAGCGACCCGACGGCCCCTGGAGGCAACCCGCGTCCGCACCCGCCGTCGGCCAGCGCGGCGGCGTGGGTGGGCGGCGCGATGTTGCGCGCGACGGTGCTCTTGTGCCTGGTGGGGCTCGAGCTGTTCTTCGGCGGCAGCGGCATCGTGGTGGGCGTCGCGCTCCTGGTGGGGTGGATGGTGCTGCGGGCGTGGCGTGCGCAGGGGGCCCCGGCCGCCGAGGGGCACGACGCGGTGCTGCTGAGCGTGCGGGTCAACGACCGCCTCGTCGACTCGGGCGTGGTCGACCCGAGCTCGCTCCGCACCTGGCCGTTCGTGGTGCGCGGCGTGGCGCTCGTCCTCTTCGGCGTCGCGGTGCTCGGCTACGGCTTCTACGTGCTGCCCGGCGGGTTCGTCTTCCTCGGGCTGATGCCGATCTTCGCGGGCCTCGAGCACCTCGTGCAGGGCCTCGCGTTTCTGACCCCCGGCCGGCCCCCCGCCAACCTCGTCGTGCGCGAAGAAGGGGGCACCTTGGTGGTCGAGGGCCGCGCCGGGCAGGCGTCGCTCGGGGATGCGCATGCCCAGTTGCGCGACGGGCGCGTCGCGGTCGACGCGCTGCGGGTTCGCCGGTTCCGGCTCCCGCGCTGGATCGTGGACCAGTCCACGGTGGTCCTGCCCCTGGTGATCACCGCGGTCGGCGTGCTCGGCCTCCAGGTTTCGCTGCTCCTCTCCATCGTCGCGATGATCACCGGCGGCGGGCCCAGCGCTCCGGAGCCGTCGGCGGAGTACCTGCGCCGGCTCCTGACCGGCGACACCGCCGGAGAGGAGTCGGGGTATGTCACCCTCGAACGCCAGAAGAAGACCTCGGACACCCGGGTCGACAGCTACTACCTGCCCGCCGGGAGTCCGGGGCCGATCACCGACGTGGGCGGCGGGAAGCGGGTCGGGGCCACGCCGCGCGCGGCCGATCCCCGCCCGCGCAAGGCCGAGCCGGCCGCGTCGATCCAGGTCGAGGAGCTCGGCAAGACCGAGACGCTCACCCCCACCGAGGAGGTCGAGGAGGGCATCGACGAGCTGGCCGACCCGGCGGCCGACCCCGAGGGCGAACAGACCGAGCAGCCGCAGTCGGTCGAGGTGACCGAAGGCTGGGGCCTGACCGACTGGTACGACACCGAGGACGCGCGGCGTGAAGCCCAGGAGATCCAGCGCCAGCTCGACCTCAGCCGCCAGCTCCTCCGGCTGGACCCCGACAACCTCTACGGGTTGTCGGTCAAGGCGTACTACGAGTACCTGGCGATGGACTTCGACAGCGCAAAGGCCACCTACGACAGGATGATCCAGCTCGACGGCACCAGCGGCGCCGAGTGGAACAACCTCGCGTTGGTGTACAAGCGCCTCGGCGACTACGAAAAGGAGGAGGAGCTCTACCGCACCTCCCTGATGTTCGAGCCCAACGAGTCCAACACCTACGTGAACCTCGCGTTGTGCGTCGCGCATCAGGGGCGCTTCGAGGAGGCGCTGGCGATCATGAAGCGCCTGGAGCGCGAGCTGCCGGACGACCCGTACGCCGACCTGCATCGCGCCAAGATCTACGCGCTGATGGGCAAGGAGGAGGAGTCGTACCGCTTCCTGAAGAAGTCGCTCCAGACGATGCGGAAGCTCGACACGCTCCACAACATCGAGTTCCAGCAGGACATCCGCGTCGACCCCGCGTTCAAGACCATGCGGGAGACGCCCCGGTTCAAGAAGTTGCTGACGCGGTACTACGGCGACCGGCCCGGCGGCTGGTGGCTCCTCGGCGACAAGTAGCGGTTACGGGGCAGTATGCGCGCTGCCCTGTTCGCCGGGAGCTTCGACCCGATCACCCTCGGTCACGTCGACATCGTGCGGCGCGGGCTGCGCGTGTTCGACCGGGTGGTGATCGGGATCGGCCACAACCCGAAGAAGCAGCGCGTCCTGCCGCTCCCGGTCCGGATCGAGCTGTGTCGTGCGGCGTGCGCAGGGCTCGGGGACGTCGTGGTGCAGAGCTACGAGGGACTGACCGTCGACCACGCCCGCAGCATCGGCGCGGTGGCCATCCTGCGCGGCCTGCGCGACACCGCCGACTTCGCGTTCGAGGTGCCCCAGGCCCACGCCAACCGCACGTTGGCGCCGGGCGTGGAGACGGTCTTCGTCCTCACCGACCCCGCCCTGGCCTACGTGTCGAGCTCGCTCATGCGCGAGATCGTGGCGGCGGGGGGCGACGCGTCGTCGTGGCTGCCGGCGCCGTCGTTGGTGGCGCTCCGCGGCGCGCTCGGCCGATGAGCGGCCCGCTGTGGCGGGAGCTGCTCGACCGGGAGCTGCTCGTGTCGGCGTTCTGCCACGACGCCCGCGGGCCGCTCACCGCGGTGGACGGGTTCGCCGAGCTCGAGGGGTTGCCGCCGAGCTCGCCGGTGCGCGTGGCGGCGGCGCGGCTGGGGCAGATGGTGGGGGTCCTGCCGGCCCGCCCGCAGGCCGACCGGGTGCAGGACCTCGCGGACTTCTTCCCGGTGCCCTCCACGCGTGTCCGGTGCGCCGGCCTGGGCCTCCTCGCCGCGGCGCTGGCCGACCTCGACGTGCCGCCGCCCCGGCGGGTCGACGAGGGCGACGCGCTCGTGGAGCTGTGCTTCGACGACCTCTCCACCGCGGAGTTCACGGTCGACTGGAACCTCCAGGTGATCCGCGACTGGGACCACGACCCGCTCGGCCGGCAGGGGGCGCGGGTGCGGCTGGCGGCGCGCCTGGCCGCCGCCGCCCACGTGCGGTTCGACCCGGGGGCCGACCTGGCACGCGGTGTGCTCGGCATCGCGTTCGGTCGTGCGCTGGGCTAAGCCGGCCGGCCGGGAGTGCAGATGTGCGGAATCGTCGGGTACGTGGGGGAGCGCCGCGCGGCGCCGGTCATCCTGGATGGGCTGCGGCGGCTCGAGTACCGCGGGTACGACTCCGCCGGCCTCGCGGTCCTCACCGGCGGTGAGCTGCGCGTGGTGCGGCGCATCGGCCACGTGGCGGCGCTCGCGGCGGCGGTGCCGCCCGACCTGGACGGGACCACGGGCATCGGCCACACCCGGTGGGCCACGCACGGCGGGGTGACCGAGGCCAACGCCCACCCGCACCTCGATGCTACGAATCGCATCGCGCTCGCGCACAACGGCATCATCGAGAACCACTCGGTGCTCCGCGCCCGCCTCGAGGAGGAGGGCGTGACCTTCCGCAGCGAGACCGACACCGAGGTCCTGGTGCACCTCGTCCGCAAGTTCTACGACGGCGACCCCGAGGCCGCGGTGCGCCGCGCCCTCGAGCTGGTGCAGGGCACCTTCGGCATCGCCGTGGTCTTCCTGGATCACCCGGGGCTCATCATCGCCGCGCGCAACGGCTCCCCGTTGGTGGTCGGCAAGGGCAACGGCGAGACGTTCCTGGCGTCCGACCCGCACGCCCTCTCGGCCCACACGCGCGAGGTCGTGTACCTCGAGGACCGCGACATCGTGAAGCTCGACGCCCGCGGGTGGACGATCTCGCGGCTCGACGGCGGCGGCGTGTCCCGGGGGGTCGAGGTGCTCTCCGAGGAGTGGGCCGAGGAGGGGCGGGGCGACTTCAGCCACCACATGCTCAAGGAGATCCACGAGCAGCCCGAGTCGTTGGCCCGTTGCCTCCGCGGCCGCGTGGTCCCCGACCAGGGCACCGCGCGCCTCGGCGGGCTCGACCTGAGCCCCCGCGACATCGCCGGCATCCGCCACATCACGGTGCTCGGCTGCGGGACGAGCTTCCACGCCGGCCTCGTCGGCGCCGCGGCGATGGAAGGCCTCGCGCGCATCCCCGCCTCGGCCGAGATCGCCTCCGAGTTCCGCTACCGCAACCCGGTCATCGGCCCCGACGACCTGTTCTTCGCCATCTCCCAGTCCGGCGAGACGGCCGACACCCTCGGCGCGGTCAAGGAGGTCCAGGTCAAGGGCGGCAAGGTGCTCGGCGTGGTCAACGTCGTCGGCAGCTCCATCGCGCGCACCTGCGGCCACGGCGTGTACGTGCACAGCGGCCCGGAGATTGCGGTGGCCTCCACCAAGGCCTTCACCTCGCAGGTCGCCGCGCTCCTGGTCGCCGCGTTGTCGTTCGCGCGCACGCGCGTGCTCGGCCCCCACGAGGGCAAAGCGTTCGGCGAAGAGCTCCTCGCGGTGCCGCAGCGGGTCGGCGAGTGGCTCAGCGCCGAGCCGGCGAGTGTCATGACCGCGGTCGAGCTGTGCACCCAGGGAAAGTACGTCTTCTTCCTGGGTCGCGGGGTGTCACACGCGGTTGCGTTGGAGGGGGCCCTCAAGCTGAAGGAGGTCGCCTACGTGCCGTGCATGGCGTACCCGGCGGCGGAGATGAAGCACGGCCCCATCGCGCTCATCGACAAGAACACCCCGGTGGTGGTGGTGGTGCCCGACGACGTGATGCGCGACAAGACCCTCTCCACCATCCAGGAGGTCCGCGCCCGCGGCGCCCGCATGGTGGTCATCCACACCGCGGGCGACACCGCGGCGGCCAAGCTGGCCGACGTCTCGATCCCGGTGCCGCGCGCGAGCACGCTCATCTCGCCGCTCTTCTCGGTCTTGCCGTTGCAGCTCCTCGCGTACCGGGCCGGCCTCGCGCTCGGGCGCGACATCGACCGGCCGCGCATCCTCGCCAAGAGCGTCACCG
>SXOM01000610.1 GCA_005776735.1 Pseudomonadota bacterium | reverse complement strand
TACCCTGCCGAGAATGGCGAGGCCCCCCCTCGCTCCGGCGCGGCATCGCTCCCCGGGTGCCAGCGCAGCACGGACAAACGCCGCGAATCGCGCCGAGTGCCGAGCGGCGCCGGCCGGAGGCGCGGGTCGCTCGCCGGGACCTCGCCATTCAGCCGGGGGTTGCCGCCCGACCCCCCCGAGAATGGCGAGTACCCTGCCGAGAATGGCGAGGCCCCCCCTCGCTCCGGCGCGGCATCGCTCCCCGGGTGCCAGCGCAGCACGGACAAACGCCGCGAATCGCGCCTTGTGCCGAGCGGCGCCGGCCGGAAGCGCGAGCCGCTCACCGAGACCTCGCCATTCAGCGGGGGGTTGCCGCCCAACCCCCCCGAGACTGGCGAGTACCCTGCCGAGAATGGCGAGGCCCCCCCTCGCTCCGGCGCGGCCGCGCGGACTCGACGCCCGCGCGCTACGGGAAAACGCCGAGAATCGCGCATCGTGATGAGCGGCGCCGGCCGGAGACGTGGTTCGCTCACCGCTTCGGCGCGCCGCCCCGCGCGCCGGCCCCCGCCGCCGTCCAGGCCGGTCGCGGCGCGGGGCCCCCGTGACAATTCCGTGATAGAACGGGCGTCCCATGCCCGGCATCGCCGTCGTCTCCAACCCGAAGTCCCGCCAGAACCGGAAGAACCCCGACCTCTCCGGTCAGATGTCGTTCATGCTCGGCGACCGCGGCAAGCTCGCCCAGCCGCACAACCGCGACGAGCTCGTGGAGCAGGCACGGGTGTTCCGCGAGGAGGGGGTCGACGTCGTGGCCGTCAACGGCGGGGACGGCACGCTGCACGTCGTGCTCACCGCGCTCATCGAGGCGTACGGGGAGTCGGCGTTGCCCGCCATCGCCATCCTGCGTGGTGGCACCATGAACACCATCGCGCACGGCCTCGGCATCGACGGTACGCCGGGCGAGCTGCTGTCGACGGTGTTGCTCCGCTACCACACCAACCAGCCGATGCCCTGGGCCGAGCGGCACATCCTGCGGGTCGAAGGCGGCGAGAAGCCCGAGTACGGGTTCTTGTTCGGCAACGGCTTGTTGAGCAACTTCCTGGAGGAGCACTACCGGGCCCCGGACCCGACCCCGATGACGGCGGCGTGGTTGTTGTTCCAGGCGTCGTTGTCGGCCGCGCTCGGGGGGGAGCTGGTCCAGCGGTTGTCCGCGCCCGCGCGGTGCCGGGTGGAGGTCGACGGGCGGGAGTGGCCCGGCCAGTCCTACCTGACGGTGACCATGGGCACCGTCGACGACATCGGCCTCGGCTTCCGCCCGTTCTACGAGGCGTTGCGGCACCCGGGTCGGATGCACGTGCTGGGGTTCGCGTGCGACGCCTTGGGCGTGGTCCGGTGCCTGCCGCGGATTCGGATGGCGCTCCCGATCGAGCGGCCCGACGTGTACTCGGCGGTGCCCGAGCGGGTGGTGCTCCGCGGCGAACAGCCGCTGCCGTTCATGATCGACGGCGACTTCCACCCGGCCGGCCAGACCGTGACCGTGTCGGTGGGCCCGAAGATCCGCTTCCTCCTTCCGTAGCGCCGGCGCGGGCCACCACCGTCGGGCTCGCCCCGAGCGCGGTCAGGGCCGCGACGAGGTCGCCGTGCAGCGGCGCTGCGGCGCCGCCGGCCCGCTCGACGTGGACGAACGGTCGCACCAGGCCCGCCTTCTCGGCGAAGAAGCGCGCGGTGCGCGGGTCCCGGCCAGCCACCGGGTGGCCGTTTCGCGACAACGCCGCGAGCGCCGGCACGAGGGGCCCGCCGAGGTCCATGCGGATGAGCGAATGGGACGCCACGCGCGCGATGGTGCGGAACCGGGCGCCGGGCAGCTCGCCGGCCTGGCCCGCTTCGCCGAGCACCAGGGCGAGCACGCGGTCGGGCCGCCCCACCGCACCCGACGGCTCTCCGAGCCACGGCGTGCGTGCCCGCCCGCCCGGCACCGCCCACTCGCGCACCGACGGCCCCCGGGTGAGCGCCACCACCGTCTCGACCTCGGGAGTCTGGGGGAACAGGTCGATCGGCTGCACCGAGGTGGGGCGCATGCCGTGGGCCGCGAGGCAGTCCAGATCGCGGGCCAGGGTCTCCGGACCGCATGACACATAGACCATGTGTCGCGCGAGGCTCGCCGCTCTGGCGAGCACGGCCGGGTCGGCCCCGCGGCGCGCCGGGTTGAGCACGACCACGTCGAACGGTTCGTTCACGACGAGGTCCTCGACGCGGGAGGTGATGACCTGCATGTTGCGGGGTGCGAGCTCGCGAGCCGCCTGCGCCGCCTGCGGAACCTCCTCGACGGCGACGACCCGCTGCCGACCGGGGGCCAGCATCAGCGCGTAGGCGCCGACCCCGCTGTACAGGTCCAGGATCGTGCGCGCTTCGCCGACCGCGGTGCGCACGAGCGTGTGCAGGCGCTCGGCCTGCCGGGGATCGACCTGGAAGAACGCGCCCGGGTGCAGGCGGTAGCGGGTGTCGCCGACGGCCTCCTCGAGCACCGGCTCGCCCCACACGACACGCGGCGAGGTGCCCATGACCCGCTTGCCCTCGGGGTCGGCGCGCGACACCGCGACGGAGCGCAGGCCCGGGACCGCCGCCGTGAGCGCCTGCAGGCCCTTCCGCCCCCCAGGTACCTCGCCGTCGCGGGTGGCGAGTACGATCTGCAAACCACCGCTGTCGTGGCTTCGCCGAAGGTCCACCGAGTGCAGGTCGCGCCGGCCGTGGGCCCACGCCCGAACCTGGTCGAGCGCAACGCGCAGGCCGGGCTCGAGCACCGGGCAGTCGGGGGTGTCGAGCACCCGGGTGCCCGACGCGTCGTACAGCCCGATGGCGACGTCGTTGCCATCGACGTGGACCGGCAGCTTCAGGCGGTGGCGGTAGCCGACCTCGTGCGCCGACGGCAGGACCTCGGCGGGCTCGGGCAGGTGTGCGTAGGCGGCGAAGGCCCGCCGGACGCGGGCGGTCTTCTGGGCGAGCTGGTCGGCGTAGGGCGCCTCGGCGAGGGGGCAGCCGGGACAGGCCGGGCGGTGCGGACATTCCATCGCGCCCACGTAGCCCGCCTGGGCCCGTTACTTCGCACGCGCGCATGCTCGGACTCCCGCTCGGCCCCTTCCGCCTCACCGGTCGCATCGACCAGGGCGGCATGGGGCAGGTGTGGCACGCGCTGCACCCGGGCACGGGGCTCGCGGTCGCGGTCAAGCTGATCCGCGAGGGGCGGCCCGAGCTGGTCGAGCCGTTCCTGGCCGAGATGCGCGCGGTCGCGCGGCTGGATCACCCGCACATCATCACCGTGCTCGACTGCGGTCGCATCGATGCCGCCGCCCACGCGGCCTCGCAGGGCCGATTGCCGCTCGGCAGCCCGTGGATGGCGATGGAGTACTGCTCCGGAGGCACGCTCGGCACCGCGCCGCCGACCGGCTGGGTCGCGCTGCGCGCGGTCCTGGGGGAGCTGCTCCAGGCGCTCGCGTATGCACACGCGCGCGGGGTGCTCCACCGCGATCTCACGCCGGGAAACGTCCTGGTCGCGTCCGAGACCGACGTACGCCCGGGGCGCAAGCTCACCGACTTCGGGCTGAGCACGCCGTTGAGCCACGCCGAGCCCGGCGTGGTGGTCGGCACACCGGCCTACATGGCGCCAGAGCAGCTCCGCGGCGAGCTGGGTCCGCAGGGCCCGTGGACGGACCTGTACCAGCTCGGGTGCCTCGGGTGGGCGTTGGCCACGGGAGGGCCACCGTTCGGCGCCGACCGGCCCGCGGCGGTCCTCGCCCTGGCCCACCTCGAGGTGGAGCCGCCGGCGTTCCGGCCGCGGTTCGCGGTGCCGGCGGGCCTGGAAGCGTGGTTGCGGACCCTCTTGGAGAAGCGCCCGACGCGGCGCATCCAGCACGCCGCCGACGCGGCGCGAACGCTGGCGGCGCTGGATGGCTCGCGCCCGCCGGGGATCGGCGTTCCCGCGAGCTGGGTCCGCACCGAGGAGGCCCGCATGCCCGCGCGGCTGGTCGACGCGGGCCTGGGCGTCCACGCGTTGCGTCCGGTCCCGCTCGCGGGGCGACGGCGCGAACGCGACCGCCTGTGGGCACTTCTGCGCGAGGTCAACCACGCATGGGCGCCCCGCGCGGCGCTGCTGCACGGGCCGAGCGGCGTGGGCAAGACGCGCCTCGCCCGCTGGGTGGCGGAGCGTGCGCACGAGCTCGGTGCGGCCCACGTCCTCGCCGCCGATGGGCCGGCCCCCGACCGTCGCCGCCTCGAACAGCTCGGGAGCGACCGCCCGGTGGTGTGGGTGGTGGACGACGTCCACCGCACCCCCGAGGTGCTGGCCGTCGTCACGGACCTGTGCGCGGCACCCTGCGCCGTGCCCGTGCTCGTGGTGATGACCGCGCAGGCCGAGGGGCTGGCGGAGTCGCCCACGGCCGCCCAGGCCCTGGCCGCCCTGGGCGCTCACGCCGAGGTGCTGCGCCTGGAGCTCGGCCCGCTCGACGCCGAAGCCGAGGGCGCGCTCCTGCGTGACGGATTCGGCCTGTCGCCGGCGCTCGCGCGGCGGCTGGCGCAGGTGGCGCAGGGCAACCCCGGGGTGGCCGCGGCGGTCGTCGGCCAGCTGCTCGCCCGAAGTGCGCTCCGACCCGGACCGGGGGGGTTCGACGCCCCGCCCGCGGCACCGTTGGAGCCCGACGAGGCCACGCTCGCCCCGTGGTCGGCGCGGGTGGAGCGCCTGTACGCGCGGCTCACCCCCGGGGCCCAGGAGTGCTTGCAGGTGGCCGCCCTGTCGGGGCCGCGGGTCGACGAGGCCGAGTGGCTCGCGCTGTGTCGTCGCCTCGACCGACGGCCGCCGCCGGGCCTCGTCGAACACCTGGTCCGCGAGCGGCTGGTGGTGCCGCTCGAAGCGCCGGGCGACACGATCGCCTGGTCGTTCGTCCACGGGATGCTCCGCGAGGCGGTGCGCCGCAGCATGCCGGATCCGGCCCGGGGGGTCGAGCTGCACCGGGCCGCCGCGGCGCTCTTGGAGGAACAAGCCGCCGGCGGGACGCCCATCGACGAGGAGCGGCTCGCGGGGCACCGTCTCGCGGCCGGAGAGCCCTCGGCGGCCCTGGCGGCGTGGTTGCGTGCGGCCTCACGGCGGGCGGGCGTCGGCGACTGGTCGGGGGTGCTCGCCGTGGCCGACGCGGCGGGGGCCGCGCTTGCGGCGCTCCCCGGCGGTCCTGGCGACGAACGTCGGCTCCTGGTCGAGGTGTGGCGGGGCCGCGCGGCGCTCCGGGGTGCCACCGGCGTCGGTGGCGACGACGGGGTGCGGCTGGGGGCCCGATCGCTCGACCGGGTCGTCGACGAAGCGCGCGCTCGGGCCTG
>SXOM01000609.1 GCA_005776735.1 Pseudomonadota bacterium | reverse complement strand
GGCGTGGGCTGGGGTGCGGGGCTCGGGGCCGTTCCGCCGCCCGCCAGGCGCTCGACCACCCGCGGGACCACCCGCGACGCCCAGGCGCGGAGCGGCTCGCCGGCGGGCGGGATGACGTCGAGCGACTCGGCCACCTCGCGCGCCGACGGGCGGGCGGCCGGCTCCCATGCCAACATCTGGGCCAGGAGCGGACGCAGCGCGACCGGGGCCGCCCCGAGGTGCTCGCGGACGCGGAGGAGGAACCGCTCCTCGGCCAGGGGCGGCCGCTCCCAGGGCCGGCCGACCACGAGCTCCCACAAGGTCACGCCGAGCGCGTACACGTCGTTGGCGGAGGTGACGTCGCCGCCGGTGAACTGCTCGGGCGCCATGAAGCGGGGCGTGCCGAACGCCATCGACTGCGTGTGCCCCTCGCGGTCGAAGTCGGCCCGGGCGACGCCGAAGTCGAGCACCTTCACCGCGCCGTGCGGGGTGACCAGGATGTTGCCGGGCTTGATGTCGCGGTGGATCACGCGCAAGGGGCGCCCGGTGTCGGGGGCCAGCGCCGTCCACCCGGCGTCGAGCGCACCCGCGACCGCGCTCCCGATGGCGAGGGCGGCGGCGAGCGGCACGGGACCTTCGTGGCGGAGGATGGCGGCGAGGTCGGCCCCGTCGACGTACTCCATCACCACCGCGGGGAGGCCGTTGTGCTCGGTGAGATCGAGCACCTGGACGATGTGGGGGTGATGCAACAACCCCAAGAGCCGCGCCTCGTCGCGTTGGCGGGCGACGATGTCGGAGGACACCTGCCCGTCCTTCATCAGCTTCACCGCGACCTGGCGGTGGAACCCCCCCCGACCGTGCAGCCGGGCCAACCAGACGGTGCCGAACCCGCCTTGGCCGAGCTGCCGCAAGAGCTCCAGTTCGCGCACATCCATCCGCTCGTGAGCGTAGCACGTTTGTCGGACCCGCCGACCGTCGCCTCAGCGAGGGGCGTTGAGGATGCCGGGGAACTGCACGTTGGCCCGCGGATCGACCCCCTGGTACTGCATCTGCGCCTGCCCCACGTTCACCGTGAATTCGAAGTCGGGCAAGCGCACGCGCCCGTCGCGACCCACCAACTGCGTGGGCGGGTTCGGGTAGGGGCCGGCGATGCGGAAGGCGTCGACCACGCAGTCGTCGATCGGCGTGCTGTCACTCGAGGCGGTGACCTCGATCGACTCGAGCACACCGTCGCCGGTGAGCACCACCGACACCTCGGTGCGGAAGCGGGGTTTGCCCAGGCGCACGGTGGACGGCAGGTTGTCGAGGTTCTGCTTCCAGTAGAAGTTGACCTGGCGACGGATGCGGTTGATGTAGTCGGCACCGAGGAACTCGCGCGTGTTGAGCGCGACGCCCGGCCCGAGCTTCTCGTCGAGCAGGTCGTTCTGGGGGGCGCCGCGGATGTCCTGCACGCCGCTGGAGGCGAGCACCGGCGCGGCCAGGCCCTCCTTGTTCGAGATCAGGAACTGCGAGGGGATGGCCGACTTCGGGGGGCCCCGGCCCGGGTCGGCGTCGTCGATTCCGCCGGCCATGGCGCCGGTCGACGCTTCGAGGGCGCCGACGTCGGCGTGCTCCTCGAGCTCGACCTTGGACTCGTCGCTGTAGGTCGGGGCCACGATCTCGGGGTTGATCTTGTACTTGCGAGAGCGCATCTCCTCCGGCACGGTGGTGTCGTGCTCGGCGAGGTAGTCCGCGTGCTCGGGGACCTGCTCGACCTTGGGCGGGGGGGTCTCGACGATCTGGCCGTCGGGCAGCTCCGGGTCGAGCGGCTCTTCTTCGGGTTCGGGCTCCGCAGCCTCGGGGGCGTCGGGCCGTGGGGTGAGCTCGTAGGTGGGCGGGGTGACGTCGCCCGGGACGACGTCGCCGGCGAGGAGTTGGACCGAGACCGGCCGATCGAGCGTGGGGCCGGCGAGCCCGGGGAGCCCGAACTCCACGAGCACCGCGACGAGCAGCACGTGGAGGGCCAACGACGCCGCGACCACGGCCACGAGGGTCAGCGGTACGCGGGTCTTCGGTCCGTTCTGCGCCACCTCGTCCACCTTACCCCGGGCCTGGAGGGGTCGCGCGCGCCGCGTCGCCCCCGCCGTAACGGAACACGTAGCGCACCCGGAGTTGTCCCGTGTTTTCGGGCGGCGGCGCGACGGCGGCGGGAATGGCCTGAAGCGCGGCCACCTGGAGCTCGAGGTCGAGGTTGCTGTCGATCATCGCGACGTCCCGGATCCACCCGTCCTGGTGGATGGTGAATTCCACCACCACGCGCCCGACGACGCCGAGGGCGACGGCGGAGATCGGCGGCTTCCACGAAGCGCGGACGAGGTCGTCGACCGAGGTGAACCACACACCGAGCTCGGTGCGGCGGACGCTGACCGCCGCGGCGTCGCCTCGTTCGACGTCCTCCTCCAGGACCGTGAGCTCGGTCCACCCGGCGCCGTCTTCGCTCAGGCGCACCTGGGCGACGCCGTCGCCCGGAGAGGGGGCGGCGCTGTCGGCGTCGTCGAGCCCCGCACCCGCGTCGGCCGTGCCCTCACCCCCCCCGACGCCGTCGTCGGCCAGGGCCTTCGGCGGCGGTGCGGCCGCCGCCGCGGCGGCCGTCGGGGGCACGTCGACGGGCGCCGGCGCGGGGACCGTCGCGGGCGCGGGGCGGGGACGTGGGCTCCGGCGGACCCGGGT
>SXOM01000608.1 GCA_005776735.1 Pseudomonadota bacterium | reverse complement strand
CGACGCGGCCACTCGGGGCGACCTCGACGAGCTCGACCTCGGGCGGGCTCGCCGGGCACGCTTCGGCGCAGAACCGGCGCACCTCGGCCACCGCGCTCTCGTCGGACCGGCCCGGCGCGAACCGGAAGTTGAGGTTGAGCGTGAACCGGTCGGGCACGACGTTCCGCGTGCTCCCGCCGCTGGCGAGCGTGGCGCTGAGCACCTCGCGGAAGGGGTGCCCGTCGCAGTCGACCTCGACCGGAGCCCGCGCCGCGAGGGCCGCCAAGAGCGGCGCCGCCCGGTGGATGGCGTTGTCGCCCTGCCACGGGCGGGCCGAGTGGGCCGCGCGCCCCACGAAGGTCACCTTCGCGTGGAGGGTGCCGAGGCAGCCCACCTGCACGACGTTGTCGCTCGGTTCGAGGCAGAACGCGAGCGCCGCACGCCGCAACCACGCGACCTCGTCGAGCACCGGCCCGAGCCCGGAGTCGGCCCACGGGCCCTCCTCCTTGTCGTAGAAGACCAGGCCCAGGTCGACCCCGAGCGCCGCGCCGTCGCCCACCGCCGCCGCGAGCTCGAGCATGACGGCGAGCCCCCCTTTCATGTCGCTGGCGCCGAGCCCGTAGACGCGGTCGCCCTCGACCCGGACGCCCCGGTCGGCGGCCTTGGCGGGCACCGTGTCGGTGTGCCCCACCAGGAGCACCAGCGGGCGCCCGGGCCGCGACGCGGTGCGCGCGAGCACGCTGAGGCCCACGCGCTGCACCTGGAGCGGCGTGTCGCGGAGCATGGCCTCGACCCGCTCGGCGATGGCGCCCTCGTCGCCGGTCACGCTCGCGATCCGGCACAGCTCCACCGTGCGGCGGACGAGGCGCTGCTGCAGGGCCGCCGCCACCGCCCTACACCGACACGGCGAAGTCGCGGAGCGCCTGGTTCAGCGACGTCTTCTTGTCGGTGGACGCCTGCCGGGTACCGATGATGAGGGCGCAGGGCAGGCCGTACTCCCCCGCCGGGAACGTGCGATTGCGCACGCCGGGGATCACCACGCTGCGGGCCGGCACCCGGCCCACGTGCCGCACCTCGTGGGGTCCGGTGACGTCGAGGATGGGCGTGCTGCTGGTGAGCACCACGTTGGCGCCGAGCACCGCCTCCTCCTCCACGACCACGCCCTCGACCACGATGCACCGACTGCCGATGAACGCGCCGTCTTCGATCACCACCGGCCGCGCCCCGGCCGGCTCGAGCACCCCGCCGATGCCGACGCCGCCGCTGAGGTGGACGTTGCGGCCGATCTGCGCGCAGCTCCCGACGGTGGCCCACGTGTCGACCCTCGTGCCGCGGCCGACCCACGCACCGATGTTGACGTACCCGGGCATCACGATGGCGCCGCGCTCCACGAAGGCGCCGTACCGGACGACGCCCGGTGGAACCACCCGCACACCGGCGGCCGCGAGGCCGCGCTTGAGCGGGATCTTGTCGTGGAATTCGAACGGGCCGACCTCGCTCACCTCCATCGCCGAGATGCGGAAGAAGCCCAGGATGGCCGCCTTGACCCAGGCGTGGGCCACCCACTCGCCGTCGATCTTCTCGGCGACGCGCAGCTCGCCGCGGTCGAGCCGGGCGACGGTCTCACGGATGGCTTCGGGGTCTCCCGCTTCGACGCGGGCGGCGAGGTCGGACATAGGCGGCGCCTATCGCGGGGTGAGATAGGTCGGCGACGAACATGGCCGCCACCGCCTTCCTCCTCGCCGCCGGACTCGGCACGCGCCTGCGCCCGCTCACGCTCACCACGCCCAAGCCGTTGCTCCCGGTGCGCGGGCGGCCGATGCTCGACCACGTGCTCGACCACGTGCGCGCGCACGGGCACGACGAGGTGCTGGTCAACGCCTTCTGGCTGCCCGGACAGATCGTGGAGTGGGCGCGCGGGAAGGCGGGCGTGAGCGTGATCGTGGAGGCGCCGGCCATCCTCGGCACCGGCGGCGGCCTCCGCGCAGCCCGGTCGCGCCTCGCCGAGCGGTTCGTGGTGGTCAACGGCGACATCCTGGCCGACGTCGACCTCACGGCCCTGTGGCGGGAGCCGGCGGCGGCCGTCATGGCGCTGCGGCCCCAGGCGCCGCCGGTCTTTCCCGGCGTGGCCCTGCGCGACGGCGTGGTCACCGGCATCGAGCGGGTGGTCGGCGAGGTCGACCCCGCCTTGCACTTCACCGGCGTGCACGTCCTGGACAACGCAGTGCTCGATCTCGTGCCGCCGACCGGGGAGCAGTGCATCGTCCGCACCGCGTACCGCGCGTTGGTGCCCGAGGGTCGGGTGCGCGGGGTGGTCCATCGCGGCGCGTGGACCGACATCGGCACCCCCGCGGAGTACGACGCGGTGCGGTGAGGGTCAGGCGCCGGCGGCCGCGAGGCGCGCCTCCAGGCGCGCGACCAGCTTGTTGTAGAGCTCCTCGCTCAGCTCGCCCCGGGCGAGCCGGTCGGTGAGCTGGTCGATCTGCCGCACCAGGTCGGCCGGGGCGTCGCCAGCGGCCGAGCTCGGCGCCGCCGGAGCCGCGAGCTGTGGCGGCGGCGTGGGGGGGAGCATCGGCGCACCGGCAAGCGCCGCCGCCGTCACCTGCCCGATGATCTGGCTGCGGGCGGCGTCCCCCGTCAACGAGCCTCCGGGTCCAGGGTTCGCCGCCAAGGTGTTGAGCGCCTCGAGCGCCTTCAACCGCAGGGGATCAAGCCCCGCGGTCTGCATCTGCGTGAGCAGGTGCACCTCGGCGGCCCCCATCGACAGGCGCGCCTGGGCCGCGGCCTGGGCCTCGATCAGCATCGACTGCGCGCGGACCTGGGCGTCGATCAGGGCGGCGTTGCCGGCCAGCTGGTTCATCGTGGCCGCCGACAACATCGCCTTGAACTCTGGCGGGAAGTCGACCTGGACCACCTCGAAGTCGACGACCTCCAGCCCGAGCGCGGACAGGGCGTCGGTCAGCCTGACCCTCACTTCCTCGCGGAAGACGTCGCGCTCGGCCTGCAAGCGCACCGCGGGCCACGCGGCGAAGACCGGCCGCAGCACCCCTTGCACCCGCGGGACCACCAGCCGCTGTAGATCGATCTCCCCGAGGGCGGTCGCCCCTTTCACCACTTCGGCGTTGAACCGAACGCCGTCGGCGACCCGAAGGTACATCTGGCCCGTGGCGCCAACCTGGATCCCGTCGGATGAGGAGACGTTGCCGATCCCCCACTTCAGCGCCTGCTGGGCGGTCTTGATCCAGACGATGTCCAGCGAGCCCACGACGCGCTGCTTTTCGAACACGTACCGGCCCGGAGGCAAGGCGCCGTTGGACTGACCGTCCGCGAGCACGACGGCCACCTCTCCCTCGTTGACGACGATCGTCTGCGACGCCGAGAACAGGCTCGCGCGCTTGTGGGGGTCGGTGGGCAGCCGCCACACGAGGCCGCCGGCGCCCACCGGCCACTGTAGCGGCATCGCGCCCGTCCGCACGGCGACCTGTCCCGCGACAGCCTCCGCACGCACGCCGAGCTCGAGCAGCCAGGATCCGATTCCCATGTGTGCCTCCTACCCGAACCGCTGGACGATCTGCCGCGTGACCTGAACCTGCCGCACGGCGGCGTCGGTCAGGGTCACCGCCCCGCCCAGGCACGCGATGGCGGTGCGTTCGCCCTTGGGCGAGCTGAACTGCACCACGGCGGCAGGCAGCCAGGCCAGCCCCCGGACCTGCACTCGGGCGTTGAGCATGTTCTGTCGCCCCTTGGCGGCCTGGGTGAACGCCCCTGCCGCGGCAGCGGCGGTGCTGCGCGGCAAGGCCACGTCGCCGCCCGCGAGGCGGCCCGGGTGGGCCAACGCGTCGGCCACCGGCGCCTGCGCTCCGTCGAGGAAGGTGACCCGCCCGGGCTCGGGCGCGCAGGCGTCCACGATCGCGACGACGCGAGCTTCGACACCCTCTTTGAAGACCGCTCCGGTCGCGGCCGAGAACCCGACGTCGGCCACCCAGACGGGGGCCAGGAACTGCACACTCCCCTGGACCGTCTCCTCGTTCCCGAACAACCCCCAGGTCTTCTTCGCGCGCCCCGCTTCGGTCCAGCCGCCGACCCAGCCGAAGTCAGTGAGCACCGGCACGTCGCGCTCGCCGCGAATGGTACGGATCGCCTCGGCGGTGGCTTCGAGCAGGTCGGCCTTGGCCTCCGGCCCGGTCGCAGCCCCCGTGCACAAGGCCTCGATGTCGCGCAAAAACTCCGGGAAGGGCGTCAACGACCGTGCCGTGACGACGTCGTACGCGCGCAACCACCGAGCGAACACCCGCAGCGCCGCGCCCTCGACCTGCATGCCCACGACGCAGGGCATGGTCTGGGTGGCGTCATAGGTCGAGTCCTGGAGCGCGCCCGCCGCCGCGGCGAGCTGCTCCGCGATCACGTCCAGCCGGCCGGCCAGCTCGGATCCTGCCACGCTGTTCTCGGCACACACGCTCTCGCAAACTCGGGCGAACTCCGCCATCGCGGCGTACCGGGACCGGAGCGCGCCGAGGAAGCCGGTGAGCGCGGCGTCGCCGGTCTCGGCGGCCAGGGACTCGTCCAGCTCGACGATCAGCGCCTCCAGGTTTCGCCGGGCGGCGGCGTACCCGACCTCGTCGCGCCGTGCGCCGGCGTCGGCCACGGTGGAGAGGTGCACCACGTCGGCCATCCGCCGCTCCATGGCCTGCAACGCGGCCTGATCCTCCTGCCCCATCGCGAATCCCAGGATGGCGTCGTTGCCGAGGCGCCCGCGCAGCCCGGACAGCCCGAGGACGGTGTCGCGCTGGTCCAGCAGCGGGTTCCGGGACTGGGTCTTGGGCGGTGGCACCGGCACCGGCGGCAGCACCAACGCGTGCTGACGGTAGTTGGTGAAGCCCTCCATCGCACGATCCACGTCCCGACGCAGGTCGGGGAGGAGCCGCTGACGGAAGATGAACGCGCGGCTGGCGGCGTCGACGCCCGCGCCACCGACGCTCCCGCCGAGGCGCTGGTTGAGCCAACCCTCGTCCTGGGTCTTCTGGCGCTGTTCCTCCCGGCGCGCGTCCACCACGGTGAACGGCACCAGGCAGTACTCGCACTCGTGGTTCCCGCTGGTGGCCGCCGTCTGCGCACCGTGGCAGCTCGGACAGAGAATCTGAGTGACTTCCACGGTACCCCCTAGTGGCGATGGGCGACGCTTTCGAGGGACGAGATGCGGCTGGCGAGCGTACGCACGGCGCCCTGCAGGTCGGTGATCGCCTCCACCATCTGCCCGAACTTCACGTTCATCTCCGAGCGGAGCTCCTCGGTGCGTCGCTGCGCGATGATGTCGGCCAACCCGCGGACCACCGAAGCGCACGGGGCGCACAGCACGGCCTGTTGCTGGGCCGGATCGAGCGAGTGGACGTCCTGGCCGAGATGGGCGATCACCGCCAGCGCGTACGGAGTAACTTCCGCAGAAACAGTCTCGAAGTGAAGGTCTTCACCCTGGAATTCGCGATGACACACCCAGCACGTCCTGCGCTTCTTCAGCTTCACCGACCAGCCGTTGGTGCGCTGCGACCAGCTCTCGTCGCCCGCCTGGTTGAAGTGCTGCATCGCGCGCGACAGCTCGCCACTGGCCGCGTCCGGGTCGCGACCGGCTGCGACATTTGCGGCATGCCAGGCCGCGAGCCCCTCGTGGAGGAAGTAGCGGGACTGCGCCGACTCCTTGTGCTGATCGGGCGAGTGGTACCGATACGTGAGCAACGGGTTGGCGAAGATGCGCTTGAAGGCCGAAGCCGCCGCACCGTGGGCCTTCACCCGCGCCGCGTGGTCCCGCTCCGAGACTCCGGTCGCGGCCGCCTCGGTGAGCCGTGCGTCAAGCTCGGCCGCGAGGTCTGCCGCCGAGATGGCCTCGTTTCGCGACCCGACCTGCTCGATCTGCTCGAGTCCGTCGAGCTGCTCGCGGAGCTTGACCAGGTGTTCGGCCTTTCCGGTCGCCACGAACCCGTAGAGGTGGGCGTTTGCGCGTGCCCGCTGGGCCAACGCAGGGTCGCCGGCCTCGTCGGCCTTGGCCGCTGCCGCCTGAAACAGCGCCACGGCCTCGCCGTACTTCGCAGCGCCGAGGAGGACGGACTTCTCCCACGCGCGGGTGTAGTGCTCCTCGGCGTTCAGACCGAGACCGGTCGCTTTCTTGATGGAGTCGAAGAATCCCATACAACCTCCAGTGGCAGGGCGAGCGGGGAGCAGACCACGGCACCCCACGACCTGTCAAGTCAACGTCGGGCGGCGCCCCGCGACCGTTCCGAAGCGCGGAGGGCCTGCCGGGCGCCGCGGGCCGCGCGGCGGATGTGCCGCCTTCGGGACGGTCGCGGCGCGGCCCCCCAAACCCAGACGTCCCGTGGTCAGCCGGGGGGTCGCTCCCGCCGCACCGCAGCTTCGATCCAACGTGCGATCTGAACCCTGGCCACCCGTGGGCGAGACGCGGATCGCGTGCCCGTTGCTGAGCTCGTACGGGTCGCCCGAGCGGAGCTGGTCGGCACGGAACGGCCCCGGCGCGGAGCGCTTCATGGCCACGATCGTATCCCCCGTTGCGGGCGGGCGCCGGAGCGCGCACATTGCGACATGATCTGGCTTGCATTCGCTTGCAGCACGACCCCGACGGTCGTCTCCCCCGTCCTGGCGCTCGACACCGACACCGTCGAGCTCGTCGCCGACGCCGGGGGGTTCGCCACCGCGGCGGTGACCGTCGAGAATGGCGGCGAAGCGGGCGCGTCGCTGGTGCTCGGCGAAGAAGCGGGCGACGTCGGCATCGAGACCACGTTGGCGGAGGCGTGCGTGCACTGGACCACGCCCGCGTGTGCGACGGTGGTCGAGGCGGCGGCGGGCGACGCCGAGCTGTGCGCCGACGGCGCTCCGGCGGGGGGCGACCGCCTCGCGCTGCCCGTCGGTTGCGCCCTCCCGGTCACGCTCACCTGGGCGCCGACCACCCCGGGCGCGGCGATCGGGGCGGTGCGGGTGCGCAGCGAACGGGCAGCCGACGGCGGCACCGGGGGCGACCCGGCCGAGCCGACGGCCGAGGTCGTGGTGACCGGCACCGCCACCGCGGCCCGAGCCGGCCGCCTGGTCCTCGATCCCCCCGAGCTGACCTCGACGTGGCGGTGGCCCGACGGCGTCGCCACCGAGCTGGCGCTCACGTTGTCCAACCCGGGCGACACCGACGTGACGGTGGGCGCCGCCGACCTCGGGTGTTCGCCGGCCTGGGAGGTCGTGGGCGCCCCGACCGCGGGGAGCGTGTTGGCCGCAGGCGCGAGCGTGAGCCTGACCGTACAGCACACCCCATACGACCCCGACCCCGAGGTGTGCACCCTCCGGTTCGGCGCCGACGGCGGCGTGGCGTCGGCGTCGTCGGCCTTCCGGTTCGTCCCCGACACCTGGAGTCAGCCGCCGACGGTCGAGCTCCTCGCGCCCGAGCCGGGCGCCGAGTTCGCCGAGGGCGAGAAGTTGACCCTCCACTTCGCGCTCGCCGACGACCAGGCCCCGGCCTCCGGCATCTTCATCACCATCTGGAGCGCCGCGCAACGGCTCACGCTGGCGCAGGGCGTGGCCCCCGACGACGACGGCGTCGTCGAGTACGACATCGGCGCCGACGAGCTGATCGCGGGCCCCGAGACCTTCCGCGTGTCGGCGCTGGACTGGGAGTTCTTCACCGAGTTCGACGCGGTGCCGGTGCGCATCGGGGCGCCCGCCGCCGTCGACGGCGACGGCGACCGCTGGGGCCCCGACGAGGGCGACTGCGACGACGACGACGCCGACGTGTACCCCGGCGCGCACGAGGACCTCGACGGGGTGGACGACGACTGCGACGGCACCGTCGACGACGGCGCCCCGGAGGCCGACAACGACCGCGACGGCACCACCGAGGCCGAAGGCGACTGCAACGACCACGACAGCGCCGTCGGCCCCGGCGCCCCCGAGCTCGCCAACCAGGCCGACGACGACTGCGACGGCGAGGCCGACGAAGGCACCACCCGCCGCGACGACGACGGCGACGGCTACAGCGAGCTCGTCGGCGACTGCGACGACGCCGACGACACCGTGCACCCCGCGGCCTGGGACGTGTGCGACGGCGTGGACCGCGACTGCGACGGCGTCTACACCGCCTGCGAGACCACCACGACGGGCGCGGTCGCGGCGGCGAGCCCCGACGTGTGCGCCCCGGGGGCCACGGTCGTGCTGACCGCGACCCTGCCGGCCGGGGCGGTTGCCGCGTGGACCGCGGACGGCGGCGAGCTGGACGACGCGGCCGCGGCCACCACGACGTTGCGGTGTGGGGACGAGGCGGGGACCGTCTACGTCTCGCTCGCCTCGACGCTCGACGGCGCGACCACGTTCGACGTGCTGCGGATCGACGTGGTCGAGGCCGACCCGGGCGGCGCCGGGTGCGCGGGCACGGGCGCGGGCGCGGTCCTGGGATTCTGCCTCGCGACGGCGGTGCGCGGACGGCGCCCGCGCTGAACCCCGCGGGCGGTCGGGCGCCGCGACGATTACGGCCCCCGCGAGGCTCCCCCCGATGCTCCTGGCCACCGCGCTGACGTTCGTGCTCGCTCCCGCCCACGCTACCGACGCCTTCCAGCTCAGCCCCCGGGTGAACCGGCGCTACCAGGACGTGATCGTCACCCAGGCCGGCTCGCGGTGGCGCGGCCGCATCCTGGAGCGGGGCGACGTGTACCGCATCCGCCTCAGCGACAACTCGGAGATCGTGCTGCGCAAGGAGGACATCGTCGCCGTCACGCGCGAGCTGCACCCGGGCCTGTTGCACAACGGCCAGTGGTGCGCGCGGTTCACGCCGGGCGTCGAGGTGGCGTTCGTCATCGCCGACGTCGACGGGGGCCCGCAGTACGGCCTCTTCGGCGAGCTCGCCATCGCGCACAACTGGGGAGGGGCGCTGGAGCCGGAGATCACGCTGAGCGTGAGCCCGGTCGGCCCCAAGGACGGCAAGGTCACCGCCCAGCTCGGCCTCGGCCTGCGCTACTACCTGCAGAAGGACACGCGGGGGAAGGCGTTCACCAACACCCAGCTCATTCTGTATGGCACCCGCGGTGATCTGGGACTCCGCACCGGCCCGGGATTCATGTGGGACCTGTCGCCGGGGTTCGGCCTTGGAACACACCAGGGCGTCACGCTCCTCATCCAGGACGCTCCCGACGCGGTCGCGGTCGGCTACCACGCGGGCTTGACCGCGCAAGGCCGATTCTGATATCCTTTCTCGTCTACAGGACGTAGATGTCGAACGGCGAGGCCAGGTCGGGCCGTCCCCCGCGGAGCGGGGTTGTGCTTGTCGTGGACGACGAGCCGCTCAACCTGCAGGTTTTCGAGTACAACTTCGCAGAGCTGTTCGAGTTCCGCTTCGCCCCGGATGCCGCACGGGCGCTGGAGATCTTGCGGAGCGAGCGCGTCGCCGTGGTCATCGCCGACCACCGCATGCCGGGCATGCTCGGCCTGGACCTCCTCGCCCTGGTCGCCGAGGAGCAGCCGCAGGTGGTCCGCGTGCTGCTCACCGCGCACACCGACGTGCCGCTGTTGATGGACGCCGTCAACCGTGGAGTGTTGTTCCGGTACATCGCCAAGCCGTGGGACGCCGACGCCATGGCCCAGGACATCCGGCTCGCGTTGGCGCGCCACGTCCAGGAGGCCGAGCTCCGCCGGCTGCTGTTGTCCGCGACCGAGCAGGGCCACCCCCCCGACCACGTGGCGGCGGCGCTGCAGTTCGAAGCGGGCGACCTCGCCGAGCGCCTGCGCCGGGTGGCCGGCCAGCCCGAGGTGGACGAGGTGGTGCGCCGCCTCGAGCTGCTCCGGAACAACGCCGCCCGGGTCGCCAACCGCCACTCCTCGAGCTGGTCCACCCTCGATGCGCGGGCGCTGGCCAACACCGCGATCGCGGCGATGCGGCCGCGCCTGGAGCAGGGCGGCGTGGTCGTCGAGGTCGAGGGCAGCGCCCCCATCCTCACCGGCGCGCGCGACCGCCTGGTCGAGGCGCTCGTGGCCCTGCTCGCCAACGCCGTGCAGGCGGTGACCGCCCGGCCCGGCCCCCGGGTGATCCGGGTGACCATCCGCGAACAGACCGGCGGCGTCCGCCTCGCGGTGAACGACGGGTACGGCTTCCCGGCCACGCGCGCCGCGGAGCTGTTCTACAGCGAGACGGGCGGCTGCGGCCTCGGCCTCGCCGTGGTGGCGGCGGTGGCACGCCAACACGGCGGCCGGCTCGACACGACCGAGTCCCTCGCGGGCGAGGTCGCGATCGTCCTGCCCACGATGCGCCGGGGCCTGTAGTGGCCGGTCCGTTGGTGCCGAAGCGGACCAACCCGCGTCGGCGCACCCTGCTGCGTCTGGAGGCAGGAAAGCACGATCGTGAACGGGTCCTGAACCTGTCGGTCAACGGCATGTTCGTCGCGGGGGCGTCCGTCGCCGACGCGGAGCGCGGCGTCCTGTGGATTCCCGGCGAAGATCGACCCCTCGAGCTCGCGTTCCGCCACGTGTACCGGCGCCCGCACGGCATCGGCGTGCACTTCGACCCGTCCGACCGGCGCACCCGCTCGGAGCTCCTGGCGTACGTCACCCACCAGACCGAGGAGCGCCGCCTGCAGGCCATGGAGGCGCGCCTGCTGGGCGTGCCGTCCAACCTCAAGCCGATCGGCGAGCTCGACGGCACCCGGGAGGTGCTCCGCCCGATGGAGCTCGGCGGGACCCCGTTCCAACTCCACCGCGGCCCGGGCGCCCCCCCGCTGGGGGCGCGCCTCGCCGCCGTCGACCCCCACAACAGCCGCCTCACCGTCCTGTTGGACCACGCCGCCGCGCTCGCCGAGTTCGACCCGGTCTTCCTCGCCCTCCCCCGCGGCGGGGCGACCTACCTCGCCGACACGGTCGTCGAGAGCCGGTCGGGGCTCGTGGCCACGGTCATGCTGCCCGAGCGCTTCTTCCTGCCCGAACGCCGGCGGTTGGAGCGGGAGGAGCTGCGCGGCGCCACGCTCGAGTTCCCGGCCGCGGGGCGCCGCGGGCAGGCGCGTGTGCTCCAACTCGACGCCAACGGCCTCCTGCTCGCCGCCGCGACCGACGAGGTGCGCGGCCTGCTCGTCGAGTCGGTCCTGGAGGGGGCGGAGCTGGTCACCGCGCAGGGCCGCCGCACGCTCCAACCGCTGCGGGTGGCGTGGCGCCAGCGGCGCGGCGACGAAGAGATCCTCGGGCTGGAGCGGACCCTCCCCCGCGCGGAGCTGCTCGTCACCGAGTCGCGACTGACCGTCGGCCCCGGCGGCGCCCTGGCCCAGGGCCTCGCCCGCGCGGAGTACGCGTGGGGCGCGACGCTGAGCCGGTTCGGCTTCGGCGACCGCGCCGCCGCGACGCCCTGGGTCATGTCCGACGACCAGGGCCGCCCGCTGGTGCACCTGGTCAACACCAACGTCGACCTCGACCGCCCGCCGGCCGAGCTGCACGTGGTGCTCGTGCCCCCGCCGTACGGCCGCACCAAGGAGATGCCGTGCGCCCTGGCGCTGACGCTGGTCGAGACCTTCCGCGTCGCGCGGTTGCCGGTGCTCGTCCTGCGGTGGGACGGCACCAATCACGTGGGCGAGTCGTGGCGTGACGACGCGTCGGCCGCGCCCGAAGCCGCGATGTTGCACTACACCCAGACGCAGGCGATGGCCGACCTCGCGCTCACCGTGCGGCGGGTGGCCGAGCGCTTCGGGGGGGTGCGCCTGCGTACGGCGGTGGTCAGCTTCTCGTTGGCGTCGGTGTGCACCCGTCGGTACCTCGCGGGCGGCGGTGCAGGCGTCGACGCGTGGATCGCCGCCATGGGCGCCGCCGACGCGCGGGACACGATCCGCAACGGCAACGGCGGCGTCGACCTCGTCGGCATGAAGAAGCGCGGCGAACGCCTCGGCATCCGGCTCATCCAGGGGCACATCGTCGACGCCGACCGCCACTGCGAGGACCTCGTCGACGGCGGTTTTGCCGACCTCGAGGACGCCCGCGCCGACATGGCGCGCATCACCCAGCCGGTGACCTGGATCTCCGGGCTCTACGACTACTGGGTCAACGCCCATCGGGTCGAGGACATCCTCAGCGTGCCCGCGCCCGGCCCCCGCGAGCTCATCCGTGTCCCGACGGGGCACTTCGTTCGGGCGAGCCACGAGGCGCTCGCGACCTTCCGGCTGGTCGCCGAGCGCGTCGCGAAGGGCCTCGCGGGTCGAGACGTGGCGGGTCGCACCCCCTCGCCGTGGGTGCTCGACAGCACCCACAAGGCCGAGCGTGCGCGGCTCCGGGAGCGGCCGTTCGACGCGGTCGCCTACTGGCGCGACTACCTGCTGGGCAACCGCGAGAACCCGTTCGGCTTCGACCTGCTCGCGCTCACCGACGAGTACGCGCAGCTCATGGGCTTGCAGGTGGAGCGGCTCGCGCTCCAGCCCGGACAACGCCTCGTCGACCTGGGCTGCGGCACCGGGAACGCCGTCGCCACCGTGGTCCGCGCGCTCGGGACCACCGCGAGCGAGCTGCGGATCGACGCGCTCGACCTCGTCCCCGAAGCGTTGGACCGCGCCCGCCGCAACGTGGCCGCCGCCGCCGCCGAGGTCGGCGTGTCGCCGCCGCCCATCCAGTTCCAGACCGCCGACCTGACGCTGCGCGACGTGCCGAACCTGCCCTTCGCAAAGGCGAGCGCCGACGCCGTGCTCCTGTCGCTGGTCCTGCCGTACGTCTCCGAGCCGGGGCCCCTGCTCGAAGAGGTGCACCGCATCCTCCGCCCGGGCGGGCGACTGGTGCTGTCCACACTCCGCCCGGACGTCGACATGAGCGGGGCCGTCTCGCGTCTCCGCGAGAAGCTCGAGCGCGGCGACACCAAGCTCGTCGAGGGGTGGGGCGCAGCGCGCCTCGGGAGCGCGCTCCGCGACTACCTCAACCGCGCCGCGACGCTCCTGGAGTTCGAGGTGGACGGGCGCTTCCGCTTCCACGAGCGCGAAGAGCTGGAACGCCAGGTCCGCGCGCACGGCTTCCGCATCGAGTCGGTGGAGGGCAGCTTCGGGGAGCCGCCGCTGGCGTTGGTGCTCACGGCCCGACGAGATGCCTGAGGCGCGCGGCGGCGACGGCGCCCGGCACGACGTCCACGGGGGCGGGGTCGGGGCCGCGTTCCGCGCCGACGTGCTCGTCGAGATGGTGCCGAGCCTCCGGCTCGCCGCGAGCCTCGGCGTCTTCGTGGTCCCGATGTTCTACGTGCTCGACCGGATCGCGGTCCCCGCCGAAGCGAGCATGTTCCTGGGCTGGCGGCTCCTCGCGTCGGCCGCGCTCGCGGTGGTGGTCGCGATGACGTGGACGGTGGTGGGCCGCCGTGCGGTGCTGGCGCTCGGCTACCTGGCGCTGCTCTCCGCGGCGCTCCCGGTGTCGGCGATGGTGGCGTGGATCGATCCCGGCGTCTCGCCCTACTACGCGGGGTTGGACCTCGCGATGTTGTTCAATGGCGTGCTCTTCCCGTGGCACCCGGTGCACACCGCGGCGGTCAACGGCGTGCTCATCGCGAGCTTCCTCTTGCCGGTGGGCACCCACGGCGGGCCGTCGGACCCCGCCGCGTTCACCAACAACACCTTCTTCGTCGTCGTCACCGCCGCGGTCTCCACGATCAGCTCGTGGTCGTTGTACCGGGAGCGGCGGCGCCGGTTCGAGCTCGCGTGGTCGTTGGAGATGCGCTCGGCCGACCTCATCGTCGCCAACGAGCGCCTCCGCGAGGTGGACGAGGCCAAGAGCCGCTTCTTCGCCCACGTGTCGCACGAGCTGCGCACGCCGCTGACCCTGGCCCTGTCGCCGCTCGCCGCGCTGCTCGCGACGCCCGACCTGCCCGCGGCGCTGCGGCCGACCCTCGAAGCGCTGCAGCTCGACATGCTCGCGCTCGCGCGGCGCATCGAGGACCTCGTGGACCTCGCGCGGCTGGACTCGGGCCGGCGCCCGATCCGGAACCAGGGCCTCGACCTCGCGACGGTGGTCCGGCAGGTCGTCGCCGCCGCCCAGCCCTTCGCCGAGCGGCAGGCGGTGGCCCTCACGGTGGAGCACGACCCGAAGGCGCCGGTCACCGGCGACCCCGGCGTGCTCGAGCAGGTGGTGTTCAACCTCCTCACCAACGCGCTCAAGTTCACGCCCCGCGGCGGCGTCGTGCACGTCTCGCTCCGCGCCGACCCGACCGACGTGACGTTGCGCGTCGCCGACACCGGCCCGGGCATCCCGCTCGACGAGCAGGCCGACCTGTTCACCCGCTTCGGCCACACCACCAGCAGCGGGGCCGCACGCGGCTCGGGGCTCGGCCTCGCCCTGGTCAAGGAGCACGTCGAACAGCACGGCGGCACGGTGCGGCTGGAGTCCGCGCCGGGGCAGGGTTCGGTCTTCGTGGTGCGCCTGCCCCGCGCCGAAGGCGCGGTCGAAGCGGCGAACACCCTCCGCACCGGTCAGCTCGCGCTCGACTTCGAAGCCGAGCTGTCGCAACGCGACGCCGGCGGCCCGGTGGCCGAGGTGCCTCCGCCGGACGGCCGCCCGTTGGTGATGGTCGTCGAGGACAACGTCCGCCTCCGCCAGTTCGTCGCCACCTCCCTCGCCGACGAGTACCGCGTCGCGGAGGCCACCGACGGGGCCCACGCCCTGAGCCTGCTCGCCCGCGAAGCCCCGCTGTGCGTCGTGAGCGACATGATGATGCCCGAGGTCGACGGGCGCGGCCTCGTCGCCGCCATCCGGGCCGATCCCGAGCTGCGCCACCTGCCGGTGCTCCTGCTCACCGCCCACGGCGACGCCGAGGTGCGCGACGAGACCCTGGAGCTCGGCGCCAGCGACTTTCTCACCAAGCCGTTCTCCGTGCGCGAGCTGCGCGCCCGCGTCCGCAACTTCGTGGCCCTGCGCAGCGCGCAGACCTCCCTCGCCGCCGCCAACGTCTCGTTGGCGCGGGCGCTCGACGAGCTGCGGGTCGCCCAGGTGCGGGCGCTGCGCACCGAGAAGCTCGCCGCGGTGGGCCAGCTCGCCGGCAGCATCGCCCACGAGGTGAAGAACCCCGTGAACTTCCTCCTCAACTTCGCCCGCCCCTCCCGCGGACGGGTGCGCCGCCTCGCCGAGGGTGCCCCCGACGACGTGGCGCGCGAGCTCGCCGCCGTCGAGGACGCCCTGGATCGGGTGGTCGAAGGGGGCGAACGCATCGTCCACATCGTCAACGGGCTCCAGTCGTTCGCGCGCGGTGGCCACGCCCGGGTGGCCGTCGACGTGGACGCCGAGGTGCGCGCGGCGGTGCGCATGGTCGAGGGCGAACGGCCCGCGGCGCTCCAGGTCGACCTCGCGCTCGCCGCCGACGGCACCGTGCTCGGCAGCCCGGTCGGCGTGGGCGCGGTGGTGCGCAACCTCGTCTCCAACGCGGCACAGGCGTCGACGGCGCCGGCGCGCGTGTGGGTCCGCACCTGGAGCGACGCGCAGACCGTGACCGTCGAGGTCCGCGACGAAGGGAGCGGCATCGCGCCCGAGCACCGCGACCGGCTGTGGGACCCGTTCTTCACCACGCGCGGCGCCGGCGAAGGCCTCGGCCTCGGCCTCGCGCTGGTCCACCGCATCGTCTATGACGACATGGGCGGCGAGATCCAGCTCGACACCGAGCCTGGCCGCGGCACCACGTTCCGCGTGCGGCTGCCCCGCGACGGCACCACGACGCCGACCGCGTGGAGCGACCTCACGACGCGCTGAGGGGGGCGACCCTTCAGGGGGGCGCGCCGGGACCGTCCCGAAGCGCGGAGACCCCGCCGCGCGCCCCGCGCCACGCGCCGGACCCTGCCGCCTTCGGGACGGTCGCGGCGTGGCGCCCCGCCCCTACCCGTCGACGGCCAGGGGCGACCACTCCGGCGTGGGCCGGCCGAGGAAATAACCTTGGAGATAGTGCGCACCGCACCGTTCGGCCGCGACCAGCTCTTCGGCGGTCTCGACGCCCTCGGCGATGAGCTCGGCGCTCGTGGCGCCCGCGAAGTTGGCCAACAACTGCAGGAGGCGCTGCTTGCGCGGTTCCCGGTCCACGTTGCGGACGATCGACATGTCCGCCTTGATGAACGCCGGGTTGAGCTCGGCGAGCACCGACAGGCTGTTGTAGCCGCTCCCGATGTCGTCCACCGCGATGCGGAAGCCGCGCCGTGTGAGCTCTTGGAGCGCGGCTTCTGCACCTTCGAAGTCGACGATCGGCGCCCGCTCGGTGATTTCGAGCACCACGCGGTCGGCCCAGGGCTCGATCGCGGCGAAGCTCTCGACCGCGTGGCGGTCGGCGAACTGGGCGGGGTGGGTGTTGACGAACACGCTCAGCCCGGCGGGGAGGCGCTCCATCCAGCGCGCCGCGAGCCGGTTCACCACCGCGCCGAGGTCGAGCACCCGGTGGCAGCGCTCCACCGCGTCGAGCACCGAGAGCGGCCCCGCCAGCTCGGCGTGGGTGGACCGGAGGAGGAGCTCGGCCGCGACCGGCGTGCGCGAGCCCACGCGCACGATGGGCTGGATGGCCAAGGAGAGGAGCTCGCCGTCGACACACTCCTGGAAGAGCCGGCCGTGCGCTTCGACGTCGCCGGCGAGGCTCACCGCGTGGCGGACGTGCGCCACGGTCTCCTCGAGGCTGCGGATTTCGGCCTCGAGCTGCTCGGCCTGGAACGGACGGCGCAGCGCACGATGCGCGAGGCCCGCGGCGACCGCCCGGGGGCCTTCGACCATCGTCGGCGCGTGGAGGAGCACCCGCATCACGCTCGGGTGGCCGTGGCGCGCGCGGGCGAGGAGCTCGAGCGCCTCGGCGGTGCCGAGCTCGTCGGACACCACCAGCACGTCGACCCGGTGGGCCGCCAGGCGATCGAGCGCCTCGGCGCCGAGCGCGACCGCGTCGACCACGTGACCCGCGGCGCGCAGGATGCGCGCCACGCTGCGGCGCATGGACTCGTCACCGTCCGCGAGCACGACGTGGGCCATCTCCGCGGCTTCTACCCCGGCCGCATCGGGGTTGTCACCCTCCGCTCCCGCGGCCTTGGACTTCGCTTTTTCGGCGGTACGTACTTCCACTGACGGCGAGAATACCACGCCTCGGATGCGCCCGCATGTCGCGCAAAGCGCGCTGACGACGCGATCGTAGGCGGAATTGGTAGGTCTCGGCGGGGGTGGCGCAGCGGGCCGGCGCCCCGGATACGTTGCCGCTCCCTTCCCGCACCCGGAGGACCCCCCGTGCGCATCCTGATCGCGGACAAGCTCGCCCCCTTCGTCGCCGGACGCCTCCAGGACCTCGGCGGGAGCGTGACGATCGACACGACCGCGAAGGAGGCGGCGCTCACCGCGCGCATCGCCGAGCTCGACCCGGAGGTGCTCATCGTCCGCAGCACCAAGGTCACCGCCGCCGACATCGGCGCCGGCCGGTCGTTGTCGTTGGTCATCCGCGCGGGGGCGGGGGTCAACACCATCGACCTGGCCACCGCGTCGGCGCGCGGGGTGTATGTCGCGAACTGTCCGGGCAAGAACGCCATCGCAGTGGCCGAGCTCGCCATCGGGCTGTTGATCGCGTGCGACCGGCGGATTCCCGACAACGTGGCCGCGCTGCGCGCCCACCGGTGGGACAAGAAGACCTTCGGCGCCGCGCGCGGGCTCAACGGCCGCCGGGTGGCGGTGCTCGGCGTCGGCCAGATCGGCCAGGAGTTCATTCGGCGCGCACAGGCGCTCGGCATGCAGGGGGTGGCGTGGAGCCGCAGCCTCACCGACGCAGCGGCCGCCGCCCTCGGTGTGGCCCGCGCCGCCTCGCCGGAAGCGGCCGTCGCGGGCGCCGACGTGGTGAGCGTGCACCTCGCCCTGGCGAAGGAGACGCGCGGGCGCATCGGCGAGAGCGTCTTCGCGGCGATGCGGTCCGGTGCCATTTTCGTGAACACTGCGCGGGCCGAGGTGGTCGACCACGCGGCCCTGGCGCGCGCCATCGACGAGAAGAAGCTCCGCGTGGGCCTCGACGTGTTCCCGGACGAACCCACCGCCGCGCAGGCGGAGTTCGCCCATCCGCTGTGCGATCACCCCGCGGTGTACGGCACCCACCACATCGGCGCGAGCACCGACGAAGCCGAAGAAGCGGTGGGCGCCGAGTGTGTCCGCATCGTCGGCGCGTACCGCGACGGCGGTCAGATCCCGAACTGTGTCAACCTCGCCGCGCGCACCGCGGCCGACCACCTGCTGGTCGTCCGCCACGCCGACCGCGTCGGGGTGCTCGCGCACGTGCTCGGCGTGCTGCGCGAAGCCCACCTCAACGTGCAGGACATGCAGAACATCATCTTCTCCGGCGGCGAAGCGGCCATCGCGCGCATCGCCGTGAAGGGGGCGGTGCCTGCCGACGCCCTCGCCCGCATCCAGTCCGACCCCCACATCTTCGCGGCGTCCTGCGTCGCGCTCACGGAGTAGCCCATGGCCCGTCTGCACAACTTCTCCGCCGGCCCCGCCGTGCTCCCCGTGTCGGTGGTCGAGGAGCTCCGCGACAACCTGCTCGATCTGAACGGCTCCGGCATCGGCCTGATGGAGATCAGCCACCGCAGCAAGACCTACCAGGCGGTCGTCGACGGTGCGGTGGCCCGCACGCGGCGGGTGCTGGGTGTGCCCGACGACTACACCGTCCTGTTCCTGCAGGGCGGCGCTTCGCTCCAGTTCTACATGACCGCGCTCAACCTGCTGCGGCCCGGCGAGCAGGCCGACTACCTCGTCACGGGCACGTGGGCGCAGAAGGCGATCAAGGAGGCCAAGCGCATCGGGGACGCCAAGGCCATCTGGGACGACGCGCCGAACCACTTCAAGCGGGTGCCCCAGAACGGCGAGTACACCGTCCGCGACGGGGCGGTGTACCTGCACTACACCAGCAACAACACCATCTACGGCACCGAGTACCACCATCGGCCCGACGCCCAGGGCCACCCCCTCGTGGCCGACCTCAGCTCCGACATCGCGGGCGTCCCGGTCGACATCGCGGCGCACGACCTCGTGTACGCCGGCGCGCAGAAGAACCTGGGGCCGAGCGGGGTCACGGTGGTCATCCTCTCGCCGTGGGCGATGTCGCGGGTGCCGGATGGGCTCCCAGCGATGTTGGACTACAAGGTCCACGCCAAGGACGGCTCGATGTACAACACGCCCAACTGTGTGGGCATCTACGTCATCGACCGGGTCTTCGCGTGGATGGAGGCCAACGGCGGCCTCGAGGGCGCGATCGCGCGCAACCGCCAGAAGGCGGGCACGCTCTACGGCGAGCTCGACCGCACCGGCTTCTGGCGGCCGCACGCCGAGGTCCAGAGCCGCAGCGTGATGAACGTCACCTGGCGCCTGCCGGACGAAGCGCTGGAGGAGAAGTTCGTGAAGGAGGCCAAGGCCGCCACGCTGGACGGTCTCAAGGGGCACCGGTCGGTGGGCGGCATCCGGGCGAGCCTCTACAACGCGCTCGGGCAGGACAGCGTCGACGCGCTCGTGGCGTTCATGCAGGAGTTCGAACGCAAGAACGGCTGAGGCGATAGCTTGCGCGGGGAGGATTCATGCTCACCCCGCCCACGCCGGCCTACACCCCCGCCGCGCCCGTCCCGCTCGAGGCGTGCGCGCCGGTCGAGGCGGCGCTCGCGTGGCTCACGACGCTCGAGGGCACGCTGGGACTTCCCGCGGGGGCGCTGCCCGGCGCCGCCACTGCCGCCGAGGGCGGCCACGACCCCGGCGCCGGCCTGTGCCTGCGCCATCGGGAGGTCAAGACCTACTTCACCGGCGTCACGGTGGTCTTCGAGTGGCGGGAGCAGGGCCTCCCGCGCCACGACGAGGACCTCGTGGTGTGGCTGCGCGTCCGCGGCAACGAAGTGCACGGCATGGGCGTGCGGGACGGGCGCAGCGCCGAAGCGACGGCCCCCCTCGTCGACCCCGAGCTCATCGCGGCACGCATGGCCGATCCCGCGGGAACGCTCGCCGCGGCCGGTGTCGCGCTCGCGCCCGGCGGCGACGTGCTCGGCGCGACGGTGGGGGTCGCGCGGTCCGCGTTGCCGAGCGGCGAGAACCTCGGCCGCGCCGTGTGCATCGACGTGCACCTGCTCGAGCCGGGGTCGGGGTACCGCCGTGTCCGCGTCCGTGCGCAGGACCTCGTGCTGTACGCGGACCACGCGATCGCCGCGGGGGTCGCCGACCTGAAGGTGTGGAACTGGGACCCAGCCACCACCGGGGCCGGCCTGACCAAGACCGCCACCGCCTCCACGTTGGATGCGCTCACGGGCCTGGTGACCGGCGTGCCGACCACCGGCGACCTCGCCAACGCGCGGGTCGCGGTGAAGGGGGCGCCCGGGCCGAGCACCCCGCCCGACACCTGGGCATACGGGGTGGCCACCGCCGAGGGCGCCGCCGTCCACGCCTTCTGGCACGTCGATCACGCGCTCTCCCAGCTCGACGACCTCGGCTTCGGCGTGGCCGCGTACCTGCCCAACCAGGCCGGGCCGCTGGAGGTGTCCGTGTCGGCGGGCGCCACCACGACCCCGTGGGGCGCCGGGTACAACTCGGCGAAGGCGGTCGAGTTCGGGCCCACGGTCGGCCTGTCCGAAGCGGTCGATCGGCGGATCGCCTACCACGAGGTCTTCGGCCACGTGGTGCTCTACAACCACATCGCCGACCATCGCCCGCTCTACACCAACTTCTTCACCCACAGCTTCGGCGACGCGTTCGCGGTGATCTACGCCGACGCGGAGTGGCCGGTCCACACCGACTTCCAGACGTTCCCGTTCAGCTTTCCCGCGCCGTCGCCGAGCGACTTCGACACCAACCCCGGCGCACGACGCCACGACCGCGCCCCTTCCTTGGGGAACGCGTGGGGGTGGGGCGACGGCAAGTGGATCAACGGGGCCACCAAGCACGGCGACTACGGCCAGGAGCAGAAGGCGTCGAGCACGCTGTTCCGCCTGTACCGGGCGTTGGGCGGCGACGCGAACAGCGCTGCGCGCAAGCTCGCCGCGCGCACGACGGCGTGGCTCACGCTCCAGGCCATCGCCAAGCTCACGCCGGGTACGCGCCCGGACCATGCCCAGGCCTTCGCCGACACGATGCAGGTCGCGGACCTGGACGACTGGACCACGCAGGGGTGGACGGGCGGGGCCTACAACAAGGTGATCCGCTGGGCCTTCGAGAAGCAGGGCGCGTACCAATCGCCGCTGAGCATGGCCACGCCGTACGAGGTCGAGGGTCACCCGCCGACGGTCGACGTGTACTTCCCCGACGCGCGCGACGGCGCCTACCCGTACACCTCGAGCTGGAGCCACGACACCGCCATCTGGAACCGCAACGCCGCGGACGGCCTGCTCACCACCCAGGCGCCCGTCGCGGGCGTGCCCAACTACCTGTACGTGCGGCTGCGCAACCGCGGCTCGACCACCTCGCCGGCCGGCACGGTCACGACCTACGTACGGAAGGCGGCGTTCGGCACCCAATGGCCGACCGACTTCCACCCGGTCGGGGTCAAGTCGCACCCGGCGCTGGTGCCCGGCGCAGCCGACGTCGTCGTCGGCCCGTTCGCCTGGGTGCCCAAGGCGAGCACGTTCTACGCGTACCTCGGCGTGGTCGACAACCCGTCCGACCGTGCGAACACCCAGCACTTCGGCGCCACGCAGCCGGTCGGCGTGGAGCGGCTGGTGCCCCACGACAACAACGTCATCTTGCGCCAGACGTGGATGTTCAAGTTCGTCCCGCCGGTGAAGTTCCCCGCCGCGAGCCTGCTCCTGCCCGCGCTGCCGCCGGCCGAGCTGCTCAACCCCCGCGCCCAACCGGTCGAGGTCGTGGTCGTCCCCAGCCTCGGGTACGGCGGGGTCCATCATCGCGGACTGACCGCCCTGCACGGGGGCCCGGTGAAGCGGTTCGTGCTCGCGCCCGGACAGACGGTCAGCCTCGCCGCGCCGGCCCCCGGCGCCACCGTGGGTTGGCGCGCCTCCGCGCGCTCGCTCATGCTGCGGTACTCGGTGTACTACGACGGCATCCCCCAGGGCTCCGTCGCCTGGATCGGCACACCGTGAACGAAGGCGACGACCCACCGACCGCGCGCCCGCCCCTCCACGACCAGCGCTTCGAGCTGCTCACGGTGTGCGGCGTCGGCGGCGCCGGCCGCGTGTGGCGCGCGGTGGACACCGACACCGGCGAGCGGGTCGCCCTCAAGCAGATCCCCGTGTACAGCACCGCCCACCTCGCGCGCGTCCGCCGCGAGATCGCCGCGCTCCGCCGCCTGCAGATTCCGGGCGTGGTGCGCCTCATCGACACCGGCGAGGTGCACGGCGAGCCGTACATCGTCATGGAGCTCTTGGAGGGCGCCCCCTTCCCCGGGCCCGGCGTCGAGGGGGACTGGCGGCTGGTCGTCCGCCGGGCGCTCGCGATGTGCGAGACCCTGGCCCGCGTCCACACCCTGCGGGTGGTGCACCGCGACCTGAAGCCGGGAAACGTCAACGTCGACGCGAACGGCCGCGTGGTGCTCCTCGACTTCGGGCTCGCACGCGGCGAAGACCTCGCCGAGACGGTCACCGAGGACGGCGGCATCGTCGGCACCCTGCGCTACCTCGCACCCGAGCAGCTCCGGGGGCAGGTGGCCGACGCCAAGAGCGACCTGTACGCGGTTGGCGTGATGCTCCACGAAGCGCTCAGCGGGCGCAGCGACTTCGACGACGGGAGCGCCGTTCGTGCGCTGCTGCACGGCGGCGCGCGCACCCGTTCGTGGCCCCGCATCGACGGGGTGCCCGACGCGCTCGACGAGCTCGTGCAGCGCCTCTTGCAGGCCGAGCCGACCCGGCGTCCCGACTCCGCGCGCACCGTCGCCGAGGCCCTGGCCCTGGTCCTCGGCGAAGCGTTGCCGCCGCGGGTGGTGGTCCCCTTCGTCGGGCGCGAAGCGCTCCTCGCGCGCCTGGGCGCCGCCGCCCGGCGCGGCGCGGCAATCGAGGTCGACACCGTGCCCGGCATGGGCGCCTCCCGCCTGCTCGAGGAGCTGGCCGCCCACCTGCGCGCGGTCGGCACGCCGGTGGTGACCCTCCGCCCCGCGGGCGACCTCGCGCTCGCGGCCTTCACGGCGGTCCTGGGACCCGTCGGCGCCGACGCCGGCGCCCTGTCGCGCGCCTACGACCGACTCGCCACCGCCCTGCGCGCGGGCACCGTGCTGTTGTGCGACGACCCCTCCGCCCTCGACCTGTGGTCGCGGCGGCTGGTCGAACGGGCGGCCGCCGAGGGGGCCGGGTGCGTGATCCGGATCGGGCGTTTCCCCGGCGCGGCCGAGCGCCTGGTCGCGCTCGGCCCCGACGCGCTCCGTCCGCTGTTCGCGGGCCCGGATGCGTTCCTGCACCTGGTCGAGGACGGCGCCCACCTGCTCCACCACCGGACCGGCGGTGTGCCCGCCCAGGTCGTCCGCGAGATCGAGGGCTGGAT
>SXOM01000090.1 GCA_005776735.1 Pseudomonadota bacterium | reverse complement strand
GGCGGCCAGCTCGGCCGCATGATCGCCGTCCCAGCACGGCAATTCGGGTACAGCATCGCGGTCCTGGCCCCGATGGGCGACGCCCCGGCCCTCGGCCTCGCCGACCACGCGATTCGCGCCAGCTTCGACGATGTCGACGCCGCCCGGCAGCTCGCGCGCCTGAGCGACGTGGTCACCTACGAGTTCGAAAACGTGCCCGCGGCGACGGCGCGCGCCGTCGCCGAGCTCCGCCCGCTCCACCCCAACGCGAACTTGTTGGCGATCACCCAGGATCGTAACGACGAGCACACCTTCGTCGGGTCGCTCGGCATCCCCACCGCGCCGGGGCGGGCGGTCTACACCGTGGCCGACCTCGAGGCCGCGGTGGCCGAGCTCGGGCTCCCGGCGCGCCTGAAGTCGGCGCGAGGCGGGTACGACGGCGGTGGGCAGCTCCGCCTCCACGACGACGCCTCGATGGCCCGGGCACGCGAGCGGGTGCCGACGGTTCCCGGCGGCTGGCGGCTCGAGGCCGAGGTGCGCTTCGAGCGCGAGGTGAGCGTGGTGATCGCACGCTCGTCGCGTGGGCTCCGGGCCTACGCGCCGCTGGAGAACGAACACCGCGACGGCATCCTGCACCTGAGCCGGTGGCCTGCCCGCGGATCGCCGCGTGCACTGGCTCGCGCCGTACAGATCGCGGAGGCGGTGGCCGAGGCCTCGGCGCTCGTCGGCGTGATGTGCGTCGAGTGTTTCGTCACTGACGACGAGGTGCGGGTCAACGAGCTCGCGCCGCGGGTGCACAACAGCGGCCACCTCACGATCGAGGGGGCGGGCGTGTCGCAGTTCGAGCAACACCTGCGGGCGATCTGCGACCTGCCGCTCGGCGATGCGGCCCCGCGCGCGGGCGGGGTGGCGATGGTCAACCTCCTCGGCACCGTCGACCGGAAGCGGGTGCGCCTGGCGGGCGTCGACGACGCGCTCGGCGAGCCGGGGGTGTCGGTGCACCTGTACGGGAAGGACCGTGAACGGCCCCGACGCAAGATGGGACATGTCACCGCGCTCGGTCGCGATGGTGACGAGGCCGTGGCGCGGGCCCTCCGCGCGGCGGCGCACCTGCGACTGACGGAGGCGTGATGCGCAGCGAATTTGCCCTGGCGGTGTGCCAGGTGGGGATGGAGCGGGCGCTCAAGGCCGAGGTGGCCCGGCTGCGCCCCGACCTGCATCCGGGGTTCCAGCGGCCGGGCCTGGTCACGTTCAAGGCCACGACGGGCACCTTCGGCCCCGACGAAGCGCCGCCCGCGGTGTTCGCGCGCATGTGGGCGGCGTCCGCGGGTCCTTGCCTGACCACCGACGCGGTCCTGGCCACGGCGCGCGACGTCGGCGCCACCCGTCTCTTCCTCGCCCCGCGCGACCTCGCCGCACCCGACGAAGCGCCGCCGGCCGCGCTCGCCGCGGCGGAGGCCGATGCCGAACGGTGGCGCGCCGAGCTGGCCGGGTCCGTTCGCGCCGGCCCGCCCCGCGACGGGGAGACCGTCCTGGACGTGTTCACGGCGGTCGACGAGCCGCCGGTCGTGGGCTGGCACGTGCACGGCCCGTGGCGCCACCAAGCACCCGGGGGCACCTTCGACGTGGTCGTGCCCGCGGACATCCCCTCGCGGGCGTGGCGCAAGGTGGTCGAGGGCCTCCGCTGGTCGCGGGCCCCGCTCCAGGCAGGCGACCTGGTGCTCGAGCTCGGCGCGGCGCCCGGCGGCGGCACGCGCGCCTTCGTCGAGGCCGGGTGTCGGGTGGTCGCGGTCGACCCCATGCCGCTCGACCCGGCGGTCGTGGCCCTCCCCGGCGTCCAGGTCGTCGCGCGTCGCGCCGGTGATCTGAAGCTCGGCGCCATCCCCGCCGACGTACGTTGGCTGGCGTCGGACGCCGGCATCCCCCCGCGCGACGTGCTGCGCCTCATCGAGCGGCTGCGTCCAGCGTTGCCGAACCTGCGCGGCATGCTCCTCACGCTGAAGCTCAACGACGACGGGGTGATCCGGCATCTTCCCTCGACGTTGGAACAGCTGCGCAAGCTGGGCGCCCGCGAGGTGCACGCCCGTCAGCTCCCTGCGAATCGTCGTGACGTGTTCGTGTACGCCAGGATGAAATGAGGGTGGACTACTTCGTGCCCTCGTCGCGTTCGTTCGCTTCGATCTGTGCCCACAGGCGATCGACCAGCGCGGGCGGGGGCGGAGGCGGGGATTGGCCGTTGAGGCTCAGGCTGAAGTAGTCGAACGAGAGGCTCACCCGGTCGTCGTCGGCCGGGTTCTCTTCGAGCATGCCGTGCATCGCGTAGCCGGGGAACATCAGCAGCCGCCCCACGCGCGCGGGGTAGTCGACGTGGCCGACGTTGAACAAGTTGGGCGTGGCGCTGTAGTGCGGGTCGCGGCGGATCGGCTGCTTGGGGTCGATGAACCGGAGCATCCCCCCCGGCTCGGGCACCTTCAGGTAGAACGCCCCCGAGAACGTGGCCGCGACGTGGTTGTGGGCTTCGATGCGCCCGCCCTTGCCGAGGATGTTGACCCAGCTCCGCCCCATGTACAGGTGCTCACGCGTCAGGTCGATGCCGAGCTCACGCGCGAACTGGTTGGCCCGCACGTTGATCATCTCGTAGAGCGGGCGCAGCTCGGGGAAGCGGAAGAGGTACTGCGCGCGGTCGGGCGCGTTGCTTCCGGAGTACGACGCGCCGGTGACCAACGGCTGGTGCCGCGCCCGCCCGGCGCTGATCCGGTACAGGTGCGGCAGCACCTCGTCGATGAGCACGCCGGCGTCGGGCACGTCTTCGTAGAAGACCGGTACGGGGAACCACGCTTCGATGGGCACGTCCCGAGCGTAGCATGTCACGGGATTGTGCTACCATCGTCAAGACCCCCGACCCGGAGCCCCTATGCGCCGCCATGCCCTCGGCCTGACGTTCGTCCTGAGCGTCGCGTGCGCGACCAGCGCGGAAGACACCGACAAGGAGGACACCGGCGGCACCAACAACATCGACGACAGCGGCGACGGGGTGGTCGGCGACGTCGACGCCGACGGGGTGCTCGTCGAAGAGGGCGACTGCGACGACAACGACGCCACCGTCTTCCCCGGCGCGCCCGAGGTGTGCGACGGGCGCGACAACAACTGCGACGGCGTGGTCGACGAGGAGGTCTCCACCTTCTACTACATCGACCAGGACGGGGATGGCTTCGGCGACGAGGCCACGGGCCAGGGCTACTGCGAGCCTCCCGGCGCCGGGTACATCCTGGTCGGCGGCGACTGCGACGACGGCGACGCGGACTTCAACCCGTCGGCCGACGAGCCGTGCACCGAGAACGTCGACTACAACTGCGACGGCGAGATCGCCTATGCGGACGACGACGCCGACGGGTGGGCGGCGTGCGAAGACTGCGACGACCTCGATGCGCTCGTGAACCCCGACATCGTCGAGATCTGCAACGGCGTCGACGATGACTGCGACGGCGAGGCCGATCCCACCTCCTCGTTCGACGTCCTGCCGTTCTACCGGGACGCCGACGCCGACGGGTACGGCGACGTCGACAGCGTGAGCGCGGCGTGCGCCGCGCCCGAGGGCTACGTCGAGGACACCACCGACTGCGACGACGCCCGCGGCGACGTGAACCCTGGCGCGCCCGAGCTGTGCGATGCCGCCGACACCGACGAGGACTGCGACGGCGCGGCCGACGACGCCGACGCGAGCGTGGACACGAGCACCTTCACCTCCTGGTACACCGACGCCGACTTCGACACCTACGGCGACGACGCGAGCCTGGTCTCCCAGTGCGACGGGCCCGCGTCGGCGGTGACGGTCGGCGGAGATTGCCGAGATACCAACGCCAACTTCTACCCTGGCGCGCCCGAGACCGACTGCGCCGACCCCAACGACTACAACTGTGACGGGAGCGTGGCCTACACCGACGGCGACGCCGACGGGTGGGCGGCTTGCGAAGAGTGCGACGACGCCGACGCGGCCGTGAACCCCGCCCAGGCCGAGCTCTGCAACGGGATCGACGATGACTGCGACGGGATCACCGACCCGGACACCGCCACCGACTCCGTCGCGTGGTACGCCGACGCCGACACCGACACCTACGGAGACGCGGCGAGCACGTGGACGGCGTGCGCCGCCCCCTCCGGGTACGTGGCCGACGCCACCGACTGCGACGACACCGACGCCGCGGTGTACCCGGGCGCCGACGAGCTGTGCAACGGCGTCGACGACGACTGCGACGCGGTGGTCGATCCGCCGACGTCGCTCGATGCGTCGACCTGGTACGCCGACAGCGACGGCGACACCTTCGGCGACGCCGCCAGCACCACGCCGGCGTGTTCGCAGCCGGCGGCCTACGGCGCCGACCTGACCGACTGCGACGACACCGACGCCGCCGTCTTCCCGGGGGCGGTCGAGGTCTGCAACGGCATCGACGACGACTGTGACACCGTGATCGACCCGGACACCTCCGCCGACGCGCTGACCTGGTACGCCGACGCCGACGCGGACACCTACGGCGACGCCGCCACCACCTGGGCGGCCTGCGCCGCGCCCGCCGGGTACGTGGCCGACCTGACCGACTGCGACGACGCCCGCGCCGACGTCAACCCGGGCGCGCCGGAGCTGTGCGACGCGGCCGACACCGACGAAGATTGCGACGGGCTCAGCGACGACGACGACCCGTCGACCGATCCGTCGAGCCAGACGGCCTGGTACACCGACGCCGACACCGATGGCTACGGCGACCCCGCGGTCACCGTGTCCCAGTGCGAGACGCCGTCCGGCTACGTCACCGACTTCACCGACTGCGACGACACGCGGAGCGGCGTCCACCCCGGCGCCACGGAGTACTGCGATGCGCTCGACGACGACGAAGACTGCGACGGCCTGAGCGACGACGACGACCCGAGCGTGTCGTCGACCAGCTACGACACCTGGTACGAAGACGGCGACGCCGACGGCTACGGGTCCACGGTCACCCTCGACGCGTGCGACCTGCCCTCGGGGTACTCGGGCACCACCGGCGACTGCAACGACGCCGACGACACGATCAACCCCGCCGAGACCGAGGTGTGCGACAGCGTCGACAACGACTGCGACGGCACCGTCGACCTGTCGGGCGGCACCGACCTCTGCTTCGCCGGCCCGCTCGAGTTCGAGGACTGCGGCGCGACCGGCTACACCGGGCCGACCCAGACCCAGTGCGACAGCACCTACAGCGGCACCGACCTCGACGGCGAGGTCACGGTTTCGTCCGGCATCCAGGAGTGGACGGTCCCGACGACCGGCACCTACATCATCGAGGCGTGGGGTGGCCAGGGCTACGCGGGCGACCCATCGTGGGTGGGTGGGAAGGGCGCGTACGCGACCGGCGAGTTCTCACTCACCGCCGGCGACGTGCTGTACATCGTCGTGGGGCAACGCGGCACGGGCGGGGCCAACAGCGGCGGTGGGGGCGGCGGTAGCTTCGTCGTCGACAGCTCGGGGGCGGCGCTGGTGGTCGCCGGTGGGGGCGGCGGCACGCGGCACTACGTGGCCCAGAACGGCTGCGACGGGCGCTCCGGCAAGTACGGCGGCACCGGGTCCGGTTGGTCCACGACCTCGCCGTGTTCGACGAAGTCGAGCTCGTTGGGCCTCGGCGGCATCGTGTCGTCGACCTCGTGGGGCTCCGGTGGCGCGGGGTTCAACGGCGACGGCGTCGGCGAGATCACGACGGTCCCGTCGTGGGGCGGCCAGGGCGGCAAGAGCTGGTCCAGCGGCATGCTCGGCGGGCAGGGCAACACCTACTGCGGCCGCGCCGACGGCGGCTTCGGGGGGGGCGGCTCTGGCAACGGTTGCTGGGGCGGTGGCGGCGGCGGCGGCTACTCCGGCGGCGACGGCGGCCGTGTGGCGGGCGGCGGCGGCTCTTACGTCGACACCTCCGGCTCCTCCCGCACGACCACCGCGGGGGTCCAGAGCGGGGACGGGTCGGTCATCATCGACATGTAGGGGGTCAGCTCGCTTCGGCGTGGAGCGCGGCGTACACGCCGCCCTGGGCCAGCAGCTCGGCGTGCGTGCCCACCTCGGCGACCTTGCCGTCGGCCAGCACCACGATGCGGTCGGCCTTGCGGATGGTCGAGAGGCGATGCGCGATCACCAGGCACGTGCGGTCGGCGAACAGGCGCTCGATCGCCTCCTGCAACAGGCGCTCGGACACCGGGTCGACGTTGGCGGTCGCTTCGTCCAGGATCACCAGGGCGGGGTTGCGCGCCAGGGTCCGCGCCAGGCTCACGATCTGCCCTTCGCCGGCGCTCAGGTCGGCCCCGCGGTCGCGGAGCACGTGGCCCAGGCCCGCCGGGTGGCGCGCCGCGATGCGGTCGGCGCCGCTCTCCCGGATGGCGGCCTCGACGCGCGCGGGGTCGAGCGCGGGGTCGTCCAGGGTGATGTTGAAGCGCAGCGTGTCCCGGAAGAGCTGCACCTCCTGGCGCACACTCCCGATGGCGCGCCGCACGTCCTCGGGGCGCAGCCGACGCAGCTCGACCCCGTCGACCTCGATGCTGCCCTCGTAGCCGTCGTGCACCCGCGCGAGCAGGCGCACCAGCGTGCTCTTCCCCGCGCCGGTGCGCCCCACGACCGCGACGACCTCGCCCGGCGCCACGTCCAGGTCGACCCCGTCGAGGATCCACGGGGCGTCGGCCTTGTAGCGGAAGCGCAGGCCGCGGATGCGCAGGTGCCCGCGGGCCTCGGCGAGCGCGTGGTCGCCGGGCGTGATGCGGTCGGTCTGGCCGAGCAACCAGAAGATCTTGTCGAGCGCGGTCGCCGCGCGCTGCAAGAACGTGATCTTCCCCGAGATCTCGCGCAACGGGCGGAACAGGCGATCGATGTAGTCGAGGAACGCCACCACCAGGCCGATGGTGACCGCCTCGGTGGCGTGCGCCGCGCCCCAGTACAACATCACCGCGATGCACACGCTCGCGATGCCGTCGATGAACGCGTACAGGCCCGCGTCGTACAGGTTGTTGGTGACGTTGGCGTCGCGGTAGCGGCGGTTGAGGTCCGCAAAGCGCGCCGCGACGCGCACCCGCAAGCCGAAGAGCTGGATCACCTCGATGCCGCCGATCCGCTCCGCCGCGTACGCGTTCAGCGTCGCCAGCGAGTCCCGGATCTCGGCGAAGAGGCTCCCCATGCGGCGGCGCACGAACTCGATGACGCCCGCGATGGGCGGGCCGAGCAGGCACAACACCGCCGCGAGCCGCCAGTCGAGCCAGAACATGGCGCCGAGCACCGCCAACATCGACAAGACGTCGAGCACCAGGGAGACCGAGCCGGCGGTCAGCGCTTCGTTGAGCGCGTCGACGTCGCTGGTGGCGCGCGACATCAACTGCCCGGTGGGCTGGCCGGCGAAGAACCGCTGCGACAACGACAGGACCTGCCGGAAGAGCGCGTGGCGCAGGCGCAGGATGGTGTTCTCGGCCGCCAGCGCCAGCGTGAAGACGTAGGCGCCCTCGGCCACGAAACCCGCCAGGACCGCCGCGAGGTACCACCCGGCGTCGGCCTGCAGGCCCTCTGCGCGCCCGCCGGTCACGTGTTCGTCGATCACCCGCTTGAGCAGGATGGGCTGCGCCACGCCGATCGCGGCGATCGCCGGGGTCAGGGCCAAGGCGCCCGCGAACGACGCGGCGTCGGGACGCGCAAACGGCCACACCGAGCGCCAGGTCCATGCGGGCGCGCTCATGCGGTCGCCTCCGCGGCGGCGGGCTCGGCCTGGGCGAGCCACGCGTCCCGGTAGGGCCCGGGACGCAGGATGAGCGCGTCGTGCCGGCCCTGGTCGACGAGGCGCCCGGCGTCGAGCACCAGCACGACGTCGGCCTGCGTCAGTGCCGACAGGCGGTGGCTCACGATGAACCGGGTGGCGTCGGTGCGCGCGCGGAGCGTCGCCAACAGCTCGGCCTCCGTCTGGTGGTCGACCGCGCTCAGCACGTCGTCGAGCAGCACCACCGAACCCCGGCGGAGCAGGCCGCGCGCCAGCGCCACCCGTTGGCGCTGACCGCCGGACAAGACGATGCCGCGTTCGCCCACCACCGTACCGAGGCCGGCGGGGAGGGCGGCGAGGTCGACCGCCAACGCGGCGTCCCGCGCGGCCGCCTCGACCGCGGCGCGCGGCGCCCCGAACCCGATGTTCTCTTCGATGGACTCGGAGAACAAGAAGGGCGTCTGCGCCACCAGGCACACCTGGCGGCGCCACGCATCCAGGTCGAGCTCGCGCACGTCGACGCCGTCGACGAGGACGGCCCCGGGGGGCGGGTTGCCGAGGCGGGCCAGGAGCCGCAAAAGTGTGCTCTTTCCGCTCCCCACGCTCCCGTAGACGCCGACCGTGGTGCCCGCCGCGACGGTGAAGCTCACCCCGTCGAGCACCGGGTGGGCGGGGGCGTCGGGGTAGGCGAAGCGGAGCCCGCGCACCTCGATCTGTGGGGCGTGCGACGGTGGCGGCCGCCCGATCCCGCGGTCGGGCCGCTCCACGGGCTCGTCGAGGATGAGGAAGATGCGCTCGAGCGACGCCTCGGAGCGCTGGAACACCGGGAGCAGCCAGCCGATCATGCGGAGCGGCATCACGATGAACGCCACCAGCGCGATGAACGCCGCGAGCTCCCCCGCCGTGAGCGCCCCGCTCTGCACCGCTTCGCCCCCGAGGGCCAACAATCCCCACGTCGCGACGCCGCCGGCCACCGTGAGCAGGGGAAACGCCACGACGCGCAGCTTCGTCATCTGCAGGTTGGACGCGCGCAGATCGGCGGCCCGCGCGTCGAGACGACGGACGAACGTCTCCTCGGCGCAGAACGCCTGCACCGTGGCGACCCCCTGGAAGGTGCCGAGGAGCTCGTCCGCCAGCGCGCCGAGCTGCTTCTGTGCGATTCGCTGCTGCGCCATCAGTCGCGGCGTGGCCCACGCCACCCCACTGTAGGCCAGCACACACGGAACCGCGACCGCGAGCGTGAGCATCGGGCTGAGTCGGATCATCTGCCCGACCCCCATCACGAGGCTCCCCACGACGTTGGCGGCCTGCAGGAGCGCAAACCCCGCGAGGGCCCGGGCGAAGGTCACGTCGCTGGTGACCCGGCTCAAGAGGTCGCCGGTCGGATGGCCGGCGTAGAAGTCGGGTTGCAGCTCGAGCAGGTGCGCGAAGAACCGCTCGCGGAGCTCGGACTCGGCCAGCCGCCCCGGCGTGAAGAACCACACCCGCGACAGCGTGCGCACCCCGATGACCGCGACCCCGATCCCCGCGATCCACAACGCGTCGCGCGCGGCACCCGTCTGCCCGGCTCGCATCTTGTCGAGTGCGGAGGCCATGAAGATGGGTACGAGCACCCCAAGCAGGTTGGTGAGCAGGACGGCGATCGTGCCCGCGAGGTACCAGCGCCACAGCGGGGCGACGTGCTCCCGCACGAAACGTTGCGAGTGGGGGTACAGGCGGCGCCACGGTGGGCCGGCGGGCGGGGCGGACGACACGGGGGAGGGGAGCTAACCGGGAATGGGCCGGGCGGCGGCGGCGTCGTGGGTGCGCTAAGGGTCGCACCATGTCCAGTCGTCTGTTCGCCGCATCGTTCATCGGGCTCTCCGCCCTCCTCGTCCTGGGGGCGCGCACGTCGCACGCGGCGGCGCCGGTCAACCCGTTCATCGTGATTGGCATCGACGGTGCCGAGTGGTCGGTCATCGACAAGCTCGGCAGCCAGTTGCCCAACCTCCAGGCGCTCAAGGCCCGCGGTGCGTGGGGCAAGCTCGCCACCGACTACGGGGCCAACTCCCCGGTGGTGTGGACCACGGTCGCCACCGGCATGAACAACGACGTGCACGGCATCACCAACTTCAACGTGACCACCGACACCGGCTCGGCGCCGGTGTCCTCCACCATGCGCAAGGTGCCCGCCATCTGGAACATGGTGTCGCGGGAGAACAAGAAGGTCATGCTGCTCGGATGGTGGGGGTCCTACCCGGCCGAGTCGGTCAACGGCATCGTCATCAGCGACCACGCGTCGAAGAAGGACCCCAACCGCGTCTCGCCCCCCGAGTTCGAGGCCGCGTACGCCGCCGAGATCAAGACCATCGATCGCAGCATCTTCCCCAAGGACGAAGACTCGGGCGGAGAGGACCGCATCGTGGCGCACTACCTCCAGAAGGGCGCCACCCAGAACTTCGACCTCATCGTGGGCTACCTCCACGGCACCGACCTGGTCTCGCACAAGTACTGGAAGTACTGGCAACCCGACGCGTTCACCGGGGTCGACGCGGTGCGCCTCGCCGCGAGCAAGGACCTCATCCCGGCCAAGTACCGGGCGATGGACACCGTGCTCGGCAAGGTCGTCGCCGCCGCCCCGAAGAACACCAACTTCCTCGTCATCTCCGACCACGGCTTCGGCCCGCTCAAGGAGGAGTTCGTCAAGATCAGCCTCGATCTCGACGAGGTCTTCGTGAAGCTCGGCCTCGAAGTGCGCACCGGCGCCGGCGTCGACTTCGCCAAGAGCAAGGTCTACAACCACGAGACCGCCGGCTTCCAGATGGTCAAGATGGTGCGGTACTCGTTGGCGGGTCGCGAGAAGGGCGGCGCGGTCGCCGAAGCGGACAAGGCGAAGGTCCGTGCGGAGCTCGAGGCCCAGCTCAAGAAGGTCACCTGGGAGGGCGGCCAGCCGGTCTTTCGTGTCAAGGACCCCGGCAGCCAACAGAAGGAGAAGGGTGCGGACCTCGTCGTCGAGGTGCTCCCCACCGGCGTCTCGCCGAGTGTCAAGATCGACGGGGTCGCCACGTCGGCGCCCATCAAGGGCATCACCGATCACTCGGGCGGCCACGGGTGGGAGCCGCCGGGCATCTTCATCGCCGCCGGCCCCGACATCAACCCCAAGGCCGACCTTGCCGGCCTGCGCATCCACGACATCACGCCGACGGTGCTCTACGGCATGGGGCTCCCGATCGCCAAGGACTTCGCCGGCAAGGCGTGGACCGGCCTGTACACCTCGACCTTCCAGGCGGCGCACCCCACCCGGGTCATCGACTCCTGGGGCAAGTCGGGCGCCACGAAGGCCACCACCTCCGACGCCGACAAGGCGATGCTCGAACAGCTCCGCGAGCTCGGCTACATCGAGTAGATCGGGGCGCCGCGCCGCGACCGGTCGTCTCGAGCGGCAGGGGCGTCCGCGCGGCGCGGGCCGGGCACGACGCGGCGACCCGGAGCGCGGGTCGGCGTCTGTCGGGGGGGAAGCCAGACGCCACCTTCGGGGACACAGAAATCAGGTCACCCCCGGGTCCTGCCGGGCCGGGTGGAATTGGCGTTCGCTCCCCCGCAGGTTCGCCGCAAGCGGCGAACCTGCGCTCCGCTCAGCCAATTCCCCCCGACCCGTCACCCGCCGCGTCACCGAACCGGCCACCGAGGGGCGGCGTCTGGCACAACGGGGGGACGCCGAACCGCGAGGGTCTTGCTGCACCGGCCCAGGTCGGTGGGCGTGGCGATGTCGAACTCCGAGCAGTATTTTGGGTGGCCGTGGCGGCGGCGGT
>SXOM01000607.1 GCA_005776735.1 Pseudomonadota bacterium | reverse complement strand
GATCTCCGCTGCGTCGACGCTCGCGGCGTCCCCGGCGGCGCGGGCGGCGGCGAACCCTTCTCGCGCACGCTCGACCTCGCCGAGCGCGGCACGTGCGGCGGCGGCGCGCATGCGGGTGCGGCCGTGGGCGGAGGCCTCCCCGGCGAGGGCCTCCGCGACGTCGTCGGGCACGGTCCACGTGGCGTCGTCGAGCACCCGGCGGACGAGCTCGTCGGCGTAGGTGTCGTCGACACGATGGTCGACCCCGGCAAAGCTCGTGTACAGGCCGCGCGACTCGACCCGCAGCACCAGGGCCCGGTCTTCGCTCCCGGCGCGGTACCGGAGCGTGGTGTACGGCCCCTCAGGTTCGGCGCGGTGCGCGTCGGGGTCGATGCGCCGCAGCCGCTCCAGGTGCTCGTCCAGCACCGCGTCCGCCGCGGTCGGCTCGGCCTGCCGTACGGTGTCGAGCGCCACCACGGTCGAGCGGTCCCCGTTGCCGTAGCCGGAGAGCCCGGCCGGCCCCACCTGCACCTCCCACCACGCGGGGCGCTGGGCGAGCACACCGTCACCCTTCCACTCGGTCCAGGGGATGAGCCGCTGGCCGCCGAGCGCGATCCCGACCATCAGCGCCGCGAGCAGCGCCGAGGCCACTCCGTCGACCGCGCGGTTGAAGCGGGCGTGGGCCGGGACCCCGGGCCGGATCACGGCGCCGTACGCCAACCCGGTCACGAACCCCCCGAGGTGGCACCAGTTGTCGACACGTTCGGCCTGCGTGCCCATCCACAACGCATAGAGCGCGAACGGGATCGTCGCCCCGCCGAACGCGGCGCGGGCGCCGGGCGGGATGGTCGCGAGGTAGCGGAGGCCGAGGATCCCCGCCGCGCCGAGCATGCCGAACACCCCACCCGAGATGCCGATGCTCGGGACCTCCGGCATCCACCACGCGCTCGCCGCACCGCCGACCACGGTGGCGGCCACCAGGAGCACCGCGGTGGCGCGGTGGCCGACCAGCCGCTCCAGGCCGAACCCCATGACGGCGAGGCCCGCCGTGTTGCTCCCGATGTGGTCGAAGCTGCCGTGGAGCAGTCCGTAGCTCACCAGCCGCCAGACCTCGGCGCGCTCCAGGATGGCGCCGGTCTCCTTCGTCCACATCGTGACCGCGTCTGCGTGGCCGTGTCCGGCGGCCCACCACGCCCAGAGGTGGACCTGGAGGAGCACGCCCACGGCCAACGCCGTCACCCACGGCACGCGGCGCACGGTCCACAGGCGGTGCAACGACGCTTCGGGGCTGGCCACCAGCGTGTCCCACCGCGGCCACTCCCGGGCGCGGACCCACCGGCCGTCCACCTGGAGCGGGAGCTCGCCGACGATCTCGCCGCGGACAATCCCCGCTTCGAACTCTTCGACCGTGATGCGCCGCTCGGCGCCGCCTCGTTGGACGCGCAGGACCACCGTGCCTACCTTCTCGGCAACCCTGTATCCGAGAGAGCCCGATGCCGAACCTCCGCGTATTCCCGCTCCCCGGGGTGGTGCTCATGCCGGGCGCCAACCTCCCGCTGCACGTCTTCGAGCTCCGCTACCGGGCCATGGTGGCCGACGCCGTCGCCGGCGACGGCCTCATCTGCGTCGCGCAGATCGTCGAGGGCCAGGAGTCGGCGCAGCTCGGCGCGCCGGAGGTGTACCCCTACGCCGGGGTCGGGCGGATCGTGTCGCACGAGGGGCTCCCCGACGGGAGGTCCAACATCGTCCTCGCGCCCGCGGGGCGGGTGCGGCTCGGCCGGGAGCGGGGCTCCACGGCGGCGTGGCGCTCGTTCGAGGCGGAGGTGTTGCCCGAGGTCAACGCGGCCGATCCGCGCCTGGCGCTGGTCGGGGAGCGTCTGCTCGGCCTGGTGGCGCCGATCTTCCGGCGTTTCGGCGCCCGGGGCGAGGTCCTGGCGAAGTCCCTGGCCACCTTGCCGGTCGCTTCCGTTCCCGCGGCCTTGGCGCCGCTCCTGGTTCGCGAGAGCGCCGCCCGCCAGGAGTACCTGGCGGAGGACGACGCCTACCGGAGGGCCGAGCTCGTCGAGGCGGCACTCTTCGCGGTCTTCGCCGAGAGCCGGGTCAACCAGGCCGCCGAGGCGTAGGCGGCGGGCCCTCTCGGTGAGGGCGCGCGGCGGGCGCCGGACCCTGCCTACCGGAGCGGCCGGTCGCGGCCCGCCGCCCTCAACCGTTCGATCGCCCACTCCGCGGCGTCGCCGACCACCCCGCCCTCCCGCGCGGCGGCCTCGAGCGCAGGCCGGGCGCACACGTCGCCGATGTTACCCAGCACATACGCGGCGTTTCGACGGAGCCGGTGATCGGCGGCACGCCGGATGGGTGAGCCCTCGAAGCGGGCGCGCAGGCTCGCGTCGTCGGCCGCGAGCAGCTCGAAGAGCCCGAGCCAGGCGTGGCGCGGCCGCGTCTCGGGCACATCGTGGGTGGCCGCGCGTTGGTGCGGGCACACGTCCTGGCAGTCGTCACAGCCGAAAACCCACCGTCCGAGGCCGGGACGGAGCGTCTCGGGCACCGCCGACGTCGACTCGATCGTGAGGTAGGAGATGCAGCGTCGGGCGTCGAGCTCGCCGGGGCCGACGAACGCGCCCGTGGGGCACACGTCCAGACACCGGGTACAACGCCCGCAGTGGTCGCCCATCGGGGGGTCGGCCGCCAGCTCGGCCGTGAGCAGCAGCGTCGCGAGCACGAAGCGGCTGGATTCGCCCGGAAGTACCTGAAACGTGTTCTTGGCCGCGTAGCCGAGCCCGGCGCGGGCGGCCCACGCACGTTCGTACACCGGGCGCATGTCGACGGACGAGTAGCTGTCGACCTCGGGCGCGTGGGTGCGCAGCCACGATTGCAGCTTACGAACCCGCTTGAGCACGAAGTTGTGGTAGTCGCGCCCCCAGGCGTAGCTCGCGACGCGGCCGGTCAGGCCGCCGGGGTCGGCGGGGAGCGCGTGGGTGTAGTCGAACGCGAGCACGAGGACCGAGCGGGCACCGGGCAGGCAACGCCCGGCCGCAGCGCGCGCGTCGCGACCGGTGGCCAGCCACTCCATGTCGGCGTGGCGCCCTGCGGCGAGGAAGGCGTCGTAGCCGCCCATGTCCAGGTCGGCGTCGGCGGAGGCGACGCGCGCGCGGAGGAAGCCGAGGCGGTGCGCTTCGGCACAGAGGCGGGCCTTGAGGTCCACGTCCGCGGCTAACGCGGCCCCCGGAAACGAATCCGGCCATTTTTTGGCGACCACCACCCGGAGGCACCGGCTAATGGGCCGGGACTCGGAGACCCCATGCCGCACGAAACCGTGATCGTGGTCGGGTCCGGCCCCGCCGGACTCACCGCCGCCCTCTACACCGCCCGCGCCAACCTCAAGCCGTTGGTGTTCGACGGTCTGCGGCCGGGCGGACAGCTCACCATCACCACCGAGGTCGAGAACT
>SXOM01000089.1 GCA_005776735.1 Pseudomonadota bacterium | reverse complement strand
TGCTCGCGCTGATGCTCGCCGGTTTCGTGGCCGCCGGCTTGTGGGTCGCCTTCCGCGGGCCGCCCGAGCCCGAGGTCCCGCTCGGCGACGCGGTGCGCCAGCTCGCGCCGGCCGACGCGGTGCTGGCCCCCGAGCCCGAGCTCACCCACGCGCCGAGCCCCGGCGCCGACGTGGTGCGCCTCGAGTCCGACCCGAGCCCCGCCGAGGTGTGGATCGGCGGCAAGAAGGAGGGCGAAACGCCCTTCGTCCTGCAGTACGACGCGCAGGCGGCGGTCGAGCGGCCGGTCCGCGTCGAGCTCCGCCGCGCCGGCTACCGCGGCACCCCCGTCGAGATCGCCGGCCGCGACGAAGACGGCGTCATCGTCACGCCCCTCGCGAAGCGGGCCGAGACCCCCCGTCGCCCGCCCCCGTCGACCGGCGGTGGCGGGGACGACATCCGACTGGAGCGGTGATGGGCGCTGTGTGGTGTCTGTGGCTCGCGCATGCCCTCGCCGTCGAGCCGGGGCTCGACCTCGCCGAGGAGGCCGATCTCCACTTCGAGCTCGGGGTCACCGCCTACCAGCGCCGCGACTACCTCGGTGCGCTCGAACACCTGCTCGAGTCCAACCGCCTGGTGCCCAACCGCAACGTCGTGTTCAACGTCGCCCGCGCCTACGAGCAGCTCGGGCGCTACGCCGAGGCCTACCGCCACTACAGCGACTACCTCGCGGTCGAGGCCGACCCCGAGCGCCGTCGGGGTGCGGTCGAGGCCATCGAGCGCATCCGGCCCCGCGTGGCGTTGGTGCGTGTGGAGTCCGACCCGCCCGGGGCGCAGATCTTCGTCGACCGGGTCGACCTCGGCGCGCGCGGCGAGACGCCGCGGGTGCTCGCGCTCGACGCGGGCGAGCACACGGTCATCCTGCGCCGGCCCGATCACTACGAGGCCCGCTCCACCAACGTGCCCGCGGTGGTGGGCAAGGAGGCGGCGGTTCGCCTGGCGCTGGAGCCCGTGCTCGGGACGGTCACGCTCGAGGGCCGGCCCGCCGGCGCCACGGTGCGCGTCGACGCGGAAGACGCCGCGGTCGTGGCGGCGCTCCCCGGGGCGCTCCGCCTCTCGCCGGGCGCGCACATGTTGATCGTCTCGGCGCCGGGACACCGTACCGCACGGCAGCTCGTGCAGGTCGAGGCCGACGGCACCGTGGCCGCCGTGGTGGAGCTGCCGCTCATCACCGGCACCGTGGTGGTCGACGCGCTCGAGAAGGGCGCGCTCATCGAGGTGGACGGCGTCGCGGCGGGGTTCACCCCCGCGGTCCTCGGCGCGGTCCCCGCGGGCCGCCATCGGGTGCGCGTGAGCCTCCCCGGCTACCGCGCGTGGGAGCACGAGCTCGACCTCCCGGAGGACGGGCGTGTGGCCCTGGCGGCGTCGTTGACCCCCATCCAGGAGGTCACGGCGGCGAGCCGGCAGACGCAGGCCGTCGAAGACGCCCCGGCCAGCGTCAGCATCGTCGGCGCCGAAGAGATCCGCGCCTTCGGCTACACCTCGCTCTACGAGGCGCTCGCGGGCACCCGCGGCGTGTACCCCTCGGGCGACCGGGTGTACGAGTACCTCGGTGTGCGCGGGTTCAGCCGCACCGGCGACTACGGCAACCGGGTGCTGAGCACCTGGGACGGGCACTCGCTCAACGACGATCAGCTCGGGGCGTCGTACGTGGGCTCCGACCTGGTCACCGACCTCGGCGACGTCGAGCGGATCGAGGTCGTGCGCGGTCCGGGGTCGGTGCTGTACGGCACCAACGCGTTCTTCGGCGTGGTCAACGTCGTGACGCGGCAGGGGGAGAGCACCCGCCCGTCGCACGTCTCGGTCGCGGGGGGGGCGCCGGCCTCGGGGCGCGTGCGGGCCAGCGCCTCCGGTCGGTTCGGCGAAGACGGGGGCTGGTGGGCGAGCGCGGGCGGCCTCTACGGGCAGGGCGAAGCGCCCCCGCTCCTGGCCGACCCGGGGGCCACCGACGCCACGCGCGCCGGCACCGACGAGGTGGCCGCGGCGGGCGGCCGCGCGAAGGTCTGGTCCGGCCCGTGGACCGCCGTCGCGTACGGCAACTACCGCGACAAGCGCATCGCCACCGGGGCGTTCGGCACCGTGGTGGGCGACGAGCGGGCCCGCTCCAACGACGGGCGTGCGTTCGCCGAGCTCCGCTTCGAGCCGACGTTGGGGGAGCGGGCCCAGCTCTACACCCGCGCCTACGTCGATCGGTACGACTTCGCGGGGTCCTACCCCTACGACGACGACGGCGCCTACCTCGTGCGCGACGAGTGGCACGGCACGTGGGTCGGCGCCGAGGTGCGCGCGACCGGCGCCCCCGTGGCGTGGCTCCGCCTGACCGGCGGCGCCGCCGGCGAAGGCCGCGTGCAGGCCGACCTGACCGGCCGCGAGTCCGGCGACACCTACCTGGACGAAGCGGCGCCCGTGCAGTCGGCCGGCGCCTACGCGGTGGTCGAGGCCGACGCGGGCCGGTTCTTGACCGCCTCCGCCGGCGCGCGCCTGGACTGGCTCAGCACCGTCGGCCCGACCGTGAACCCACGGGCGGCCCTCATCCTGCGGCCGGGCGCGCAGCACACCATCAAGCTGCTCGGTGGCCGGGCGTTCCGCGCGCCGTCGCCGTACGAGCTGTACTACAACGACAACGGCGTCACCCAGGTGCAGGCCGAAGCGCTCCTTCCGGAGACCATCCTCACCGGCGAGGTGGAGTACACCGCGCGCTTCGGCGAGGTGGGCAGCGCGGTGGCATCGGTCTACTACGACCAGATCGACGGCCTCATCTCGCTGGTGGAGCGCGACGACGGGCTCTTGGTCTACCAGAACGAAGGCGGCGCCGTGCAGACCGCGGGCGTCGAGCTCGAGCTGCGCCGCGACTGGCGCGGAGGGTGGATGGTGGCGTTCACCCAGGCCGTGCAGCGCGCGAGCACCGGCGACGTGCTCACGGGCGCGGTGCTCACCAACAGCCCGTTGTACGTGGGTGGGCTCAAGGCCGCCGCGCCGATCCTGCCCGGCCAGGTGCAGGCCGCGAGCCGGGTGCGGGTGGAGTCGGGCCGCCTCGCGAGCGACGGAAACTGGACCGACCCCGCCGTCCTCTGGGACCTCACGACCACCGGCGCGGTGCCCGCGCTCGGCCTGGACTGGACGCTCGGGCTCCGCAACCTGCTCGACTGGGACTATGCGCTCCCCGCCGGTGACGACGGCGCCGACGCCACGCTGTTGCAGCCGGGGCGGAGTGTGTACGCCGAGGTGACGGTGGCGCTGGGGCGGTCGCGGTGAGCCCGCTCGGGGCGCTTCGCGGGGTGGTCCGCGCGGTCTGCGGCGATCCGCGCGCCGCCGCGCGCGCGGCGGTCTTGCGGGTGCTCGGCCTCGTCGCCCCCGCCCACCGGACCAACGCCAGCGGAAACAACCAGTCCCAGCGGTAGGGGTACGCACCGGAGCGCGGCGCCGTCCCGCCTCGGCGCGGGGAGCGGACGGGCCGCAGGCGCCGCCCAAAGGTGGCCCCGGCGCCGTCGCCCCGCTACCTGGGGAGTCGGATCCGACCGGAGGTCGATTGCTGCTGTTCTACGCCACCCTGGCCCACGCTGCCGGCTACTCGCTCGACGTCGAGATGGCGCGTACGGGCTTCTCGTTGGCCCCCCCGGGGCTCGACGCGCCCGAGGTCCAGAAGCGCGGCCACGTACGCGCCGGCATCCTGTTGCAGTACGAGCTCAACCCGCTGGTGCTCGAGGTCGACGGCGAAGAGGTGGGGGCGGTCGTCGCCAACCGCTTCGACATCCAGCTCGGCGCCTCGGTCGACGTGTCCAAGAAGCTCGCGGTGCGCGCGGTCCTGCCGTTGTCCGCCAACTTCGGCTCGGGCGTGCCCGAGCTCGCCGCCGACGGGTTCGGCGCGCGCGACCTCAGCGCCGGCGTCCGCTACGAGATTCTCAACGACAAGACCTTCGCGCTCGGCGCCCACGCCGACCTGCTGGTGCCCATCTCCACCGCCGGCACGTACATGGGCGAGGCCTCGCCGCGGTTCGTGCCGGGGGTGGTGGCGGTGTACAAGCCGGGCGATCTGCGCGTCGCCGCCGACGTCGGCTTCCTGTTGCGCGGGCCGGTCACCACCCAGCAGGAGCTCGGCGCGGGCCAGGAGCTCACCGCCGGGGTGGACGTGGGCTACAGCCTGCTCAAGGACCTCGTGACGCCGCACGTCTTCGCGGTCACGCGCGTGGGCCTCGAGTCGGCGTACGCCGGCGAAGCGAGCGTGCCGCTGGAGCTGATGGCGGGCGCCCAGGTCAAGGTGAACAAGGAGTGGTACGTCGACGCCTACGGCGGCCGCGGGCTCACCTCCGGCTATGGCGCGAGCGATGCGCGCGTCATGGTCGGCGTGACCTACAACCGCATGCCGAAAGAAGAGAAGGTCATCGACGACGCGCCGGTCACCGCGTTCGACTCGCAGGTCACCGACGCCGAGCTCGACAAGATCATCGAGGAGCCGGAGCCCGAGCCGGAGCCCGAGCCGCCGAAGGAGCTCGCGGTGGTCACGCAGAAGGAGATCGTGATCCGCGATCCGATCCGCTTCGAAGAGGGCACCGAGCAGATCCTCGCCGAGAGCCAGCCCACGCTCGACTTCGTGGCCAAGCTCATGGCGGAGAACCCCGACATCCAGAGCCTCATCATCGAAGGGCACGCCTCGGCCGAGGGCGACTTCGCGTACAACTACGAGCTGAGCCGCAAGCGCTCCGAGGCCGTCTTCCGCGAGCTGGTCGAGAGCGGGGTGAGCCCGGAGCGGGTGAGCTACCGCAGCTACGGCGAGGTCAAGCCGAAGAAGGAAGGGGACGACGCCGCGAACCGCCGCGTCGAGTTCCTCATCGCGCACCGCATCCCGCCGGGCGAGCCCAACCCGGGCTGGGCCACCGACATCAAGCTCCCGTGGAACGGCGAAGCGCGCCGCATCCCCGGGCCCTCGTTGCCGCCGCCGCCGCCCACCAAGGAAGAGAAGATCGAGATCGAGGAGGACGACCAGTGACGCTCATCCTGTGGTTGTCGGCCGCGTTGGCGGCCGACGAGTGCGAGAACCTGATCGACCAGGACATCAACTGCAACAGCGTCGACGTGGACGACGAGCTGCCCGTCGACCTCAGCGACGCCACGTGCCTCGCCAACGTCGACGGTTCGGGCGATCCGTACGAGACCGCCGACTACTACTACGACTACTACAGCTACGGCTGCAGCTACCTGCTCATCGACCTCGACGTCGACCTGGACGGCTTCTCGGCCGGCGCCAAGGACTTCCCGGAGGGGTCGCCGTATCCGGACATCACCGTCACGCTCGCGTGTGACAACTGCCCGACCGACGCCAACCCCGACCAGGCCGACGCCGACTGCGACTACATCGGCGACACCTGCGACAACTGCCCCGACGCCGAGAACCACGAGCAGACCAACAGCGACGCCGACCTGCTCGGCGACGAGTGCGACAACTGCCCGTACTCCGACAACGAGGACCAGATCGACTCCGACGACGACGGCGCGGGCGACGCCTGCGACAACTGTCCGGAGCCGAACAACCAGGACGATCTGGACAACGACGGCCTGGGCGACGACTGCGACAACTGCCCGAGCGTGGCCAACCTCGACCAGGCCGACTCCGACGGCGACGCGGCCCAGAACGGCGGCGACGCCTGCGACCTGTGCGCCGACCTGCCGTCCGCCCAGGAAGACCTCGACGTCGACGGTGTGGGCGACGACTGCGACAACTGCGCCGAGGCCTACAACCGCGACCAGGCCGACAGCGACCAGGACGGCATCGGCGACGCGTGCGACTGGTGCCCGGGCGTGCCCGACGAGGAGAACCTCGACGTGGACCGCGACACCATCGGCGACGCGTGCGACGTCTGCCCGAAGATGTCCGACAAGGCCCAGCTCGACGGCGACGCCGACGGCGTGGGCGATCAGTGCGACCTGTGCCCCGACGCGGAGGACGCGACCAATGCCGACACCGACGAGGACGGGGTGGGCGACGCCTGCGACGTGTGCCCTGCGGTGGCCGACATCGAGCAGGTCGACAGCGACGGCGACGGCAAGGGCGACCTGTGCGACTTCGACTCGCTCGTGGGCGGGGGCGGCTCGTGTGGCCTCGGCCTCGGCGCGGGCGCGGCGGCGGTGATGCTGGCGGCGGCGGCCGTGGCGCGGCGCCGGCGGTAGGCCTCAGGGCGGGTCGCC
>SXOM01000088.1 GCA_005776735.1 Pseudomonadota bacterium | reverse complement strand
GCCGGGCGGGCCGCCCTCGGGGCAGTTCGGGCCCCCCTGCGCGGGGTGCGCGCTGCGGCCCGCCTGTCCCGGCGCGCCCGCCGAAGCGTGGGACCTGCAAGGGGGCCTGGGGTTGTCGCAGGTAGAGGCGCTGGTGGAGCCGTGGGACCGGGAGGGCGGCGAGGTCCGCCACCAGGGGGTCGTCCGGGTGGCGGGCCAACCTCACGCCGAGCTCGCGCGCGCGCTGGTCGCGCTCGACACGCCCACCCGCTGGTTGTGGACGCACACGCTGGTCCCCGGGCTCGGCACGTTGCCGTTCACCCACCTCGCCCTCGAGCTGCACGGGAACGCGCTGCCGGTGGCGGCCCTCGGGGCGATTCGCGGCTTTGGTCGGCCGGTGCACGTCGGCCTGCGCCTGCCGTCGGAGCCGTTCCCGCTCGACGCGCTGGTGCACGCGTTGCGCCTCTCCGGCGTGGGGGCGGTGGCGATGTTGGCTACCGAGGCGTGGGTTCCGACGGAGCTTCACCTGCGCGAGCGGCACCCGACCCTCGACGTGCGGCGGGTGCCGCCGCCGGCGTGAGCGGCCAGAGCCCGGTGGCGTCGAACTCGTAGACGCGGACCGGCCGGTCGTGGTCGACCACCCCCGCGGCGGCGTAGGCGCGCGCCGGCCCGTCGGGCGCGAGGGTCAGGTCGCGTTCGACGTGCATGTGCCCGAAGAGCGCGACGACGCGGGGCTGGGCGGCGAGGAGGGCCTCGACCTCGGTGAGGTTGCGCAGGCCGTGCACCCAGTGGTGGAGCACCCGGTGCGGCGGGTGGTGCATCGCCATGATCACCGCGGCGCCGGCGCTGGCGGCGGTGTCCGCGGTGGCGACGAGCTGGTCGCGGGGGGCGGTGCCGGAGCTGAGCCAGAACGGCTGGGGCGTGGAGGTGTCGACGTGGACGAGCTTCACGCCCGCGGGCAGGGGCACCACCGCGCCGGGCCGGGCGTGGGCCGCCCAGCGGTCGAGCGGGCCGTCGAGCACCGCACGCCAGCCGAGGCCGTAGGCATCGTGGTTGCCGGCGAGGAGGGTGACCTGTTCGGGGCACAGGCCCGACGCGTCGAGGAGCTGGCGGAGCAGGTCGTACTGGGGGAGCGACCCGAGCTCGGTGAGGTCGCCGGAGATCAGCACGTGGTCGGGGTTGGCGGCAGCTGCGTCGCGGAGCGCGGCGGCGGCGCGGGCGCGGCGGTCTTCGGGGTCGACGGTGCGCCGCAGCGAGAGGTAGCCGACCTGCAGGCGCTCGACGCGACGCCGGGAGCGGAAGTCGTCCTCGAGCAGGTGCAGGTCGGTGAGGTGGCACAGCCGCGGCACGCCGCGCACGTAGCCGCGTGCTACCCTCCGGGCATGGGTCCGGCGCTGTTCGCCCTGAGCACCTTGGCCTGGCAGGTCGGGAGCACCATCCCGAGCCGCTACACGTGCACCGGGGCGGACCGGTCTCCGGCGTTGAGCTGGACGGCGCCGCCGGCGGGCGCCGCGAGCCTCGCCGTCGTGTTCGACGATCCCGACGCGCCCGGCGCGACGTGGACCCACTGGATCGTGTGGGGCTTGCCCGCCGCGAGCGGGTCGATCGCCGAGGGCGTGGCGCCGGTCGCGCCCGGCATGGTCCAGGGCACCAACGACTTCGGGAAGCCCGGCTACGGCGGGCCCTGTCCGCCCCCCGGCCACGGCCTCCATCGGTACTTCGTGCGGTTGTACGCGCTCGACGTGGCGGTCGACCTGCCGCCGGCCGCCGATCGCAACGCCCTCGACGCCGCGATGGCCGGCCATGTCGTCGCGATCACCGAGTGGATGGGGAAGTTCGGCCGCTGATGGACGTCGAGCTGCCCGAGGTGGGGGTGCACGACCGCGTGCGCGTGGACGTGGTCGACTACCCGGGCGCCGTCTCGGGGAGCGCCACGGGGAGCGTGCTCCTGGCGCCCCCGCCGCCGGGCGTGCCGTGGCGCCCGGAAGAAGCCCCGGTCGTGGACGCCTGGTTCGCCGAGGAGGCCGCCGAGGCGGTGGCGCTCGACCCCTGGCACGCGGCCGGGTTCCGCGGGCAGGGCGTGCGCATCGCGGTGTTCGACGTGCAGTGGTTCAACGCCGAGCTGCTCGCCGAAGAGCTCGGGGACCACCAGACGCACGACTGCGAGCTGACCCGGAGCTGCGACGTCCCGATGGACACGCTGCGGCCGCGGTACAGCTTCGAGGAGGGCGCCCACGGGGTCGCGTGCGCCGAGGTCGTGCACGACCTGGCCCCCGACGCCGAGCTGCACCTGGTGCGGGTGGACGGGCCGACGAGCCTCGAGAACGCCGCCGACTGGGCGGTGCGCAACGACATCGACCTGGTGAGCATGTCGATGTCGTTCTTCAACAACTCGTTCTACGACGGCAGCGGCACGGTCGCGGACGCGGCCGGGCACATGGCCGAAGGGGGCACGCTGCTGGTCACCAGCGCCGGCAACTACGCCACCGAGCACTGGGTCGGGGAGTGGTCCGACCCCGACCAGGACGGGTGGATGGACTTCCCGTGGGGCTCGTCCTACCTGCCGGTGTACTTCGGCGCGGGCGCGGGCCTCGGGTACGTCACCTGGGACGAGTTCAGCCGGTGTGGGCGCAACGACTTCGACGTGTACGCGGTCAACCGTGACGGCGAGTGGGTGGGCGCTTCGGAGGGTGTGCAGGACGCGGACGCCGACGCGTGCACCCCGCTCGAGCGGATCGGCCTGCGCACCGACGAGGAGGACTGGTACTGGCTCCGCATCCGTCGGAAAGCCGGCGCCGGAGGCGTACGCGTGGCGGTGCTCGCCCGGGGCGGCACGGTGTACGACGCGCAGCCGGGCGGGCTGGCCGACCCGGCGTCGAGCATGGCGCCGTGGGTGGTCGGCGCGGTGCGCGCGTCGGAGTACGCCTTCGGCGCCCCGGAGTTCTTCAGCTCGTACGGACCCACGCACGGGGGGTTCTACAAGCCGGACGTCGCGGGACCCGATGGGTTGAGCTCGCGAGTTTTCGGGACCACGGGGTTCTACGGCACGAGCGCCGCCACCCCGGCGGTGGCCGGAACGCTGGCCGTCCTGATGAGCGCCCGCCCCGATCTCGATGCGCGCGCGGCCGCCGATCTGCTCGGTGCCAACGCGCTGGACGCGCGATCACCCGGGATGCCGCCCGACCCCGGCGTGGGCGCCGGCCGGGTGCGCCTGTGGGACCTCGCGGACGAGGGGGCCCCCGGTTGCGAGGCGGGGGGGGGTGCCATGATCGCGGCGCCCCTGCTATGGTGGGGGCGATTCCGTCGGAGAAGCGCGTGTCCGCGTTGACGTTCCTGATGGCGGCCGTCGGCTGCCACGTGTTTGAGTCGGTGCAGGTGGAGTGCACCTCCGACATGCCGTGCGCGGGGGGCGACACCGCGCCCGACACCGCGGACACCGACACCGGCGACACCGGGGAGGTCCCCGTCGGCGACCCCCAGGTCGGGTGGCTCACCTCGTTGGCGGGAGGTGGAAAGGGCCTCGTGCGGCGCTTCGACCCCGAAGGCGAGGTGATGAAGGAATGGGTGCTCGACGCCGAGCTGGTCGGCACCCCGTTCTTCGATCCGGGGTCCAGCTCCGGCCTCTTCGTCGCGATCGGGGGGTTCTACAGCCTCAACGCCGACGGCACGACCACCCGGATGGGCGAGGGCCCGACCAGCGACGCGTACGACGTCACCCACCTCGGGCCCGACATGATCGCCGGGGTCCAGGGGGGGCTGGTCCGGGTCTCGGCCGACGGCACCCAGAGCGATCCCATCGTGATGCCGGGCACGTTCACCGAGATCCGGCACGTCGGCGGAAACCAGAACATCGCCTTCTTCGTGGATCCGAGCACGGGCGGCCCGGACCTGTGGGCGGTCGACACCGGGTTCTCCTACTGGCAGATCGCCGAGGACTACGACACGAGCCTCACCCGGGCGATCAACACCTTCGTCGGCCCCGAGGACAAGCCCTACGCGTGCTCCGACTCCGGCGCGGTCTATTCGCTCGAAGAGCTGATGGCCGGCAGCTCCCGGCCGGTGGCGTACTACGACAACGACTTCGACGACGTGGGCGACTGTGCGTGGGACGAAGGGGACGATTCCTTCCTGCTCTACTCGCCGAGCCAGGGCGTTTTCCGGATCGACGCCGATGGGCGCGGCGAGCGGGTGGCCACTCCGTCGACCGGCTACGACTACGGCCGCGTGTACTGGTACGGGTACTGAGGTGCGGCTGCCTCCGTGCTTGGCGCTGCTCCTCCTCTCGGGCTGCGACGGATGTGCGCCGGTCGAGGAGGTCCCCACCCGCGTGACGGCCCTCGATCCCGCCGCGGTCGGGCTGTACGTGGCCGATGCGCAGGGCGTGGGCGGCACCACGACGGTGGTCTTCGCGACCAACGAGGTCGGGGCCGCGGTGCCGGCCGGCGCCATCACGCTCAGCTCCACCGCGACGGTGGCGGCCAGCCCGGTCGAGCCCGACGGGCACGGGTACGCCGCGGTCACGGTGACCCACGAGCTCGTCGGCGCCTACTCCGTCGAGGCCGCGGTGGGCGGCCTGACCGGATCGGGCCGGGTCTTCTCCACCGCGCGCGCCGACGTGCTCGCCGGCTTCCCGGCCTGGCTCAGCGGTGGCGAAGGTTCGCCCCTGGCTGCGGCCGGCGAGGGGATGGTGGTCGCCCGGGGCGCCGAGGTGTGGTGGGCGTCCGCGGCCGGTGGTTCGCCGGTGCGGGTGGCGGCGCTCACCAGCGCGGTCCGCGAGGCGATGGCGGTGCACCTCGACGGCGACGGGGTGGCCGACCTGATGGTGTGGAGCGACGACGAGCTGGTGCTCCTGCGCGGGCGGGCCGGCGGGGGCCTGAGCTTCCAGGCGGGGTGGCGCGGCGCCGACGGGCGCCAGGTGCGCGCCGCCGTCGTCGTCGACGGCGACGAGGACGCGCTGGCCGACGTGGTGATGGTCGTCGGCGACGCCAACCGCAGCAGCGTGGTCTGGATGCCGGGCGACGGGCAGGGCGGATGGGCGCCGTCCACGGTGCTCGACGAGGACTACGGCACCCACGGCGTCACCGTCGAAGACCTCGACGAGGACGGGGTCGGCGAGGTGACGCTGCTCACCGGCGACGGCGTCACCCGGCGCTACGAGTGGCAGGGCGACGGGTGGCAGGCCAGCTCCACGATGGACACCGAGCTCGGCGTCGCCGAGGGCGCGCTGGTGCGGGGCGGCTTCGACATCGACGGCGACCTGCGCGACGATCTCCTCGTGGTGGGTCCGCAGGTCGATGGCTCGGGGGCCTCCGGCTACCTCGTGATGGCCGACGGCGGCACCGGCACGGTGCACCACGTCACCAGCAGCCTCGAGTTGTTGGCCCCCCTGGAGTGGCTGGCCGCGTCGGTCGTCGACGCGGACAACGACGGTGGCATCGACATCGTGCTGGCGTGGCCCGACGGGCTGGGCCGCGCGGTGTGGTCCGACATCGCCCAGAGCTTCGTGCTCAATCTCCACAGCGGGCTGCCCACGGCCACCCGGATCGACACCCCCGACCTCGATGGCAGCGGGGTGCCGGACCTCGTCTTCTCGGGTGTGGCGGCGGGTGCGCTGTACATGGAGCAGGTGGCCGACGACCCGGAGACCGAGGCGGACGAGACGGTCGCGTGGCGGGCCCTGAAGGCCTACGACGGCGTCTTCGACCTCGGCATCGAGGCCGACCCGTGGGCGGGCGACCTCGATGGCGACGGCGTGGTCGACCTGGTGGCGTTCGTGCCCGGCGGCGTGCAGGTCTTCGTCGGCGTCGCCGCGACGGAGACGTCCTCGGCCACCCTCGACGCCGCGGCGCCGGCGGCGTTCGCGGTCGGCGAGACGGCGGTCGACCTGGCGGTCTGCGGGGACAAGGTGTGGGTGCTCGTCGACGGCGCCACCGGCACGGTGCTGCGCCGGTACACCCTCGGGGCGGGTGGGAGCCTCGGCAACGCCCAGGACCTGCCCACCGGCGGCGACTACGTCGTGTGCGGCGAGCTCGACGGCGCGGTGGCGGTGGTGGGCGGCACCGACGGCACGCAGGCCTGGGTGGACGAGAACCTCGGATTGCGCACCGACGCCGGCGAGAGCGGGTGGGGCGACATGGTCGCTGCCGATCGCGACGGCGACGGCGTCGCCGAGGTGGTCGGCTGCGCGGGGACGTGCAGCGCCGCGTCGGGCGACTTCGACGGCGACGGCACCGTCGACTGGGCGTGGTCCGACGGAACCGAGACCACCGTCAGCATCGGGGGGCTCGAGTCGAGCCTCGGTTTTGGGGGCGCGGTGTCCGCGGGCGACGCCGACGGCGACGGGGTGCCCGAGGTGGTGGTGCAATCGGGCGGCGTGGTGGCGTGGTGGCGTGGCCTCGGCGGCGTCCCGGGCGTACCGGTCCTGTCCTTCGTCGCGCGGCCCACGCTCGGGCGCGCCATCGTCGGCGACCTCGACGGGAACGGTGTTCCCGACGTCTTCTGGCGCGCAGACGACCTCGACCTGGAGGACACCTCCGACTGGACGGGGGTCCTGCTGTACGCCGAGGCCCCGGATGCCTGAACGTTCGTTCGTCACGGGCGCGACCGGTCAGATCGGGCGCCCGCTGGTGGCGGCCCTCGTCGCGGCCGGCCACGAGGTCACCGCGCTGGTCCGCAAGCCGGCCGACGCCGACGCGCTGCGTGCGCTGGGGGCCGCGACGGTGGTCGGCGACCTCGACAGCGGCGCGGTCCTGGCCGCCGCGGTGGCGGAGGCCGACCACGTGTGGCACCTCGCAGGCGGTCTGCGTGGCCCCGGGCGGGTCGACGCCGACGTGCTCAACCGGGCGGGCACCGCGTCGCTCGCCGAGGCGTTGGCGCCGCACGCGGCGCGCCTGCGGTCGGTCACCTTCGCGTCCACCTGCGCGGTCTATGGCGACCGCAGCGGGTTGTGGGTGGCCGAGGACTACCCCCCGGCGCCGCAGACCGAGTACGGCACCGCCAAGGTCGCCGCGGAGCGGGCGCTGCAGGCCATCCCGGGGCTGCCGCTGCGCGTGGTGCGGGTCGCCGCGGTGTACGGTCCCGGCTTGCGGTTCATGCAAGAAGACGCCGTCCGGCGCGGGCGGGCGTGGTTGCCGGGCGAAGGCCGCAACCACGTTCCGGTCGTGCACATCGACGACTGCGTGGCGGCGCTGGTGGCCATCGGTACCCATGGGGCGCCGGGGGTGTGGAACCTCGCGGCGCCGGGCACGCCGAGCCTCAAGGAGTTCTACGCCGAGGTGAGTCGGGCCACGGGCGCGGGTCCGGTGCGGTTCTGGTCCACGTGGATCCCGAGCGCCATCCAGACCGGCGCCGCCCGCCAGAACGAGCGCCTGATGCGGGCTTTGGGTCGGAAGGCGCGGTTCACCAACGACAACCTGCGCCTGTTCACGGCGAGCGTGCGGCTGCGCGTCGATCGGCTCGAGAAGGAGCTCGGTTTCGTGTGGCGCTACGCCGATCACCGCGACGGCGTGCGCGCTTCGATCGTACCCGCCGCTTGACGGAGGGGGGCCCGACAGCCTATATGGCGGGGTCGGAGTCGAAGATGGCCCTCCCCCTCGTCCTCGCCCTGCTCAGCGGCTGCGATCCGCACGATGCCACCGTGTCGGGCAAGTACGCGATGTACTTCGCCGCCCGCACGTCCAGCAACATCGACCGTGTGCAGCGCACGTACGACCCGGTGGACTGCGAGTACGAGCAGACCGATCCGCTCGCCAAGGAAATCGACGACGAGCAGGTCTTCGAGGACGAGTGCTGGAAGCAGAAGATCGAAGCCGAGAAGGTCTTCCAGGACGACTACGGCCTGAAGGGGTTCGACTGCCGCACCTTCGGCGACGCGCCGTACAACGGCAACTCCATCCGCATCCGCGATGCGATGACGCCGGGCTGGGAGTCCCAGTACGAGGACTTCTGCTGCGCCGAAGCCAACGACGACGACCCGAACAACGATCCGGACGGCGACATCCTCACCGCGAACGACTGTACGGTGCGCAAGGCCCGGTACATGTCCTGGCTCGACGACAAGGCGTTCTACCTGTCCACGGGTGAAGTGCAGAGCTGGCGCGAAGAGGCGCTGCTCACCTCCGAAGGCGACCTGCAGCTCACGATCCACACCACCACCCCGTTCGGCGACGTGCGGTTCGGCTGGGTCATCAAGCCCAAGTTCCAGCCCACCGAGTGTGTCGACGTCGACGGTGTGGCCACCGAGCGGCCGACCTTCGACGACGACAACTGGATCGACGGCTGGTCCAACACCTACGAAGAGGACGACGGGTACACCGTGTACCTGCTCAACGCGGGCGCCACCCAGGTCAACCCGAACAACAACGGCGACTACTGGTACCTCGACCGCACCTGGCTCGCGGGCGCGAGCTTCTCGCGCTTCGGCGACGAAGACGCGTACATGTACACCACCGACTACGCCGACTGGAACGACGTGGCGACGGTGCCGTTCTGGGTCGGCCGCAACGACGAGGGCAACGTCGTGTCCGGCTACCCCCTCGACGAGAGCGGCCAGTACCGCGAGCTCAACTGCGGCGAAGGTGGCGACGGCTGCAGCCAGGTCATCGACTACGCCGACTTCGTCGACGTGCTGAAGGACAACTTCAACTACGGCGGCGTCGATCGCGACGAGGTGCGGGTCGAGCCGGCGGACAACGAGTTCCAGGACTACGGCATGCTGCCGCAGGACGAGTTCCCGTTCGCCACGCGCATCGAGGACAACTCGTGGCGCACCACGGCGGCCGGCGACGGCACCACCGCCGAGGGCATGGACGGCTGGTCGTCGGTCAGCCCCAACTACGTCCGGTTCAAGGCCTCCCGCGACGAGATCGACGCGCTCGAGGTCGGCGCGCTCGACTCGCCGCTCGAAGGCGACTTCCAGTTGCTGTTCTACAGCTCCGACAGCTCGGGTTCGGTCTGGGCCTTCACGGGCAGCTTCAGCATCGACAAGATCGGTGAGGACGTGTGGGGTCCGGACGCGGAGCTCAACGACATCAAGGAAGCCGAGAACGAGACGCCCGCCTGCGGCGAGTGACGCCGCTGGCGCGTCCGGTGCGCCCGGGGTAGTCTGCGCTCGCCGAGACGTCCCTCTCGTGTGGCAGCTTCAGCGCCGCGGCGTCGGGAGGCTCGGCACCCCTTCTCGTCGGCAGGAGCGCACGGTCGCTCCTGCCCACGGCGTCAGCGGATGCGCTTGCTCACCGCCTTGAACAACGCGCCCTCGGCGCGGCCGAGCCAGCCGAACATCAGGGTCTCCGACGACAGGATCTCGCCGCCGCGTGCGCGCACCCAGTCCATGCCGACCTGCGCGTCTTCGTCCCGCCGGGACACGCAGGCGTCCCACGCCACGGTCACCTCGAGGCCCCGCGCGCGCAGGCCGACGGCCGTGTGCGCGACGCAGATGTGGGCCTCCATACCGCAGAGCACGACGTGTGGGCGCGTGAGCCGCGCGGCGAAGCCGGCCTCGTCGGTCGCCGCGAAGGCCATCTTCTCGAAGGGGTCGACCGCGCCGAGCTCGGGCAGGGTGCGGCCCAGGCCTTGCGGGTACTGCTCGGTGAAGTCGACCGGAACGCCGAGCTCGCGCGCGGTGAAGATGAGGTTGTCGGCGGCCTTGCGGGCGCGCTCGCGCGCGAGCGGCGCCATCGCGCCGAAGAGCCGTTCCTGGAAGTCGATGACGAGGAGCTGGGTGCGAGAGGGGTCGAGCGCCATGCCGACGACGTTAAGCCGGCGCGTGCTCCTCCTCCTCCTCGCGTGCACCACGTCCGCGCCACCCGACCGCGGGGTGTACCGCTCCGGCACCAACGCGGCCGCGCGCGGCACGTGGTCCGAGCCGGTGCTGGCGTGGGGGCCGGAGGGTTCGGTCCGTCGCATTCCGACCGCGGCCGACGGCGCCACGTTGCTCGGGGAGCCGGGTCCGCTGTGGATCGTGGACCGCGAGCTCCCGAAGGTCGAGCGTGGCGCGCCCGTGCCCGCGGCCCTGGTCGAACGCGCGGGGTTCCGCCTGCGCGAGGTGCTCGGGAGCCAGGCCACCCTGGAGATCGACCCGGCGCGCGGCGCGGGCGTCTCGATGCGCAGCATGATCAAGATGCGCCGGGAGCTCGCGCCCCCGGTGTACCTCGTGGTGGCCACGCGGGGGGCGCACGGCATCCCCGGGCCCGACGGCCCCTCCGCGGTGCAGGACGCGTCCGACTGCAAGGCGGCGCTCGCCGTCGTCGACGCCGAAGCCGAGGCGGTGGTCGACCACGCGCTGTTGGCGGCGGCCGAGGCCACGTGCGCCGTGCCGGTGCTCGTCGGCCCGGTCGACCTCGACGGCGACGGCGTCAAGGACGTCCTGGTGCACGGGCAGTCCGGCACCAAGGGCTTTCGGGCGTGGTACCGGGTCGGCAACGACGGCAAGCTGACCGCCGGCCCCGCGTCGGTGTGGACGGAGATCCCATGATCGAGCTCGACGGCGCTTCGCTCGGCCTGGACGACCTCGTGGCGGTGGCGCGGCATGGCGCGACGGTGGGCCTGGGAGCCGCCGCCCGGCGCGAGATGGCGCGGAGCCTCGCGTGGGTCGACGCGACGCTGCGGGAGGACCGCCCGGTGTACGGCATCAACACCGGGTTCGGCTCGCTCGCGCGGGTGCGGATCGCCGCCGAGGACACCAGCCGCCTGTCGCGGAACCTGATCCGCTCCCACGCCGCCGGCGTCGGCGCCGACTGCCCCGAGGACATCGTCCGCGCGATGATGCTGCTGCGCGCCAACGCGCTCGCGCGCGGGGCGTCGGGCTGCCGCCCGCTCCTGGTCGAGCAGCTCTGCGCGATGCTCGCGTGCGGCGTGGTGCCGTGTGTGCCCCGCCAGGGCAGTTGCGGCTCCTCGGGCGACCTCGCCCCGCTGTCGCACCTGGCGCTGGTGGTGTTCGGCGAAGGCGGCGAGGCCTGCTTTGCCGGGCGGCGCCTCGAGGGCCCCGCCGCGATGGCGGCGGCCGGCCTGGGCACGCTCACGCCGGCGGCCAAGGACGGCCTCGCGATGACCAACGGAGCGCAGCTCACGACCGCCATCGCGGCGCTCGCGCTGCACGACGCCGAGGTGCTCGTGCGCAGCGCCGAGCGCGCGGCGGCCATGAGCATCGAAGCGCTCCGTGGGGTCAGCCGGGCCTTCCACCCGGGGGTCCACGCGCTCCGCCCCCACCCGGGCGCGGTCGAGAGCGCCGCGCGCCTGCGCGAGCTGCTCGCCGGCAGCACGCTGGTCGACTCGATGCCCGAGAAGGTGCAGGACGCCTACTCGTTGCGGTGCACGCCGGTGGTGATCGGGGCGGCGCGCGACGTCCTGCGGTACGGGCGCGGCGTGGTGCAGATCGAGGTCAACAGCGTCACCGACAACCCGGTCATGCTCATGGACGAAGACGTCGACAACCACGCGTTCTCCGCGGGCCTGTTCCACGGCGAGCCCGTCGGCATCGCGGCCGACGCGATGAAGGTGGGCGTGGCCGAGGTGGCGTCGTTGAGCGAACGACGGTTGTACCGGCTCACCACCGGCTCGCTCAGCGCGCGCCTGCCTCCGGCGCTGGCCGGGGCCGACCGTCCCGACCTCGGGATGCTCGTGCCGCAGACCACCGCCGCGGCGTTGGTCTCCGAGAACAAGGCGCTGGCGTGGCCGATGAGCGTCGACAGCATCCCCACCTGCGAAGACCAGGAGGACCACGTCGCGATGTCCACCACGGCGGCGTGGCGGTTCTGGGAGGTCGTGCAGAACAGCCGCCGCGTGGTCGCGGTGGAGCTGTTGTGCGCGGCGCGTGCGCTGCGCCTGCGCCTGCAGGAGTCGCCCCAGGCGCGCCTCGGGAGCGGCGCCGAGGAGGTGCTGCCGCTGGTCGAGGAGCTGGTGGCCCAGACCGACGTGGCGGGCGAGGCGATCGAGGCCATCGCCGAGCGCATCGAACGGGGGCAATTCGCATGATCCTCCTCGACGGACGCAGCTTGTCACCGGCGCTCGTGGCGCAGATCGCCGCCGGCGCGCCGATCGGCCTGGCGCCTGCGGCCCGCGCGTCGATGGAGCGCTCGGCGGCGGCGTGGGCCGGCGAGCCGGACGTGCTGCGCCAGAAGCGCCGGAGCCTGGTCGGCGCCGATGCCCCGGGCACCGAGTCGGTGGCGCGGTTCGTGCTCGACCACTGCGCCGGCGTCGGCGACCTGTTGCCCCCGGCGCAGGTCCGCGCGCTCATCGCGTGCCGGGCCAACGTGCTCGCCTCCGGCCACAGCGGAGTGCGACCGGCGCTGGTCGAGGCGTTGTGCACGATGCTCCAGGCCGATGTCATCCCCGAGGTGCCCTCGCAGGGCTCGGTGGGCGCGGCGGGGGATCTCGCGCCGCTGGCGCACGTCGCGCGCGTGCTGTGTGGCTTCGGCGGCCGGTGCCGCCTGCCCGACGGCCGCACGGGCCCGAGCCCGCTGCCGGCGTTCCACCCCACCGCCAAGGAGGCGCTGGCCCTCATCAACGGGGCCACGCTCACGGCGGCGCTCGCGGCCTTGGCGATGCACCGCGCCGAGCGGGTGCTCGAGGGCGCGGTCGACGCCTGCGCGATGACGTTGGCGGTCGCCCGTGCCGACGGCCGGCTGCTCTCCGAGGCACTCTTGCGTGCGCGCGGGCACCAGGGTGCGGTCGAGGTCGCCGCGCGCCTCCGCGCGCGCCTGGGCGAGCCGGGCCAGGCCGTCCGCGCCCCCGACGCGTTCTCGCTCCGGGCCGCACCCGCGGTGCTCGGCGCCGCGATCGACGCCCTCGCGTGGACCGCCGGCACGGTCACGACCGAGCTCAACGGCGCCTGCGACAACCCGCTGTGGTTCCCCGACGAAGGGGTGGTCGAAGGTGGAAACTTCCACGGCGCGCCGGTGGCCCTGGCGATGGACGTGCTCCGCATCGCGCTCACGCAGGTCGCCACCCAGAGCGAGCGGCGCACGTTCCGGCTCACCGCGTCGTCGATCACGCAGGACCTTCCGAGCTTCCTGGTCGAGGGCACCGGGCTCAACAGCGGCTTCATGCTCGCGCAGTACACCGCGGCGTCGCTCGCCAGCGAGTGCAAGGGCCTCGCCCACCCCGCCAGCGTCGACAGCATCCCCACGGTCCAACACTACGAAGATCACGTCAGCATGGGCCCGATCGCGGCACGGCTCACGTTGCGCACGCTCGAGAACGTCGCCGACATCGTCGCCATCGAGGCGCTGTTGGCCGCCCAGGGCCTCGACTGGCGCCTGCGCGGGATGCGGGTGGTCGACGGGGTGCGAGAGCACGTGGCGCCCGACGTGGTCGGCCCCGGTATCTTGGCGTTGCACACCCGTGTTCGCGCGGTGGTGCCCTACTGGGCCGACGACCAGCTCATGCACCCCGCCCTCCGCGCGGTGGGCGGCCTGGTCCGCGGCGGCCTCGCCGAGGATGGCGTCACGCCCTGGTAGCGCCGGGGGGGGGCGCACCGCGACCGTCCCGAGGCCGGGCAGGGTCCGGCGTGCGCCCCGGCGCCTCAGGCAGGGACCATCCGTACCCCGGCGCCGGGCGGCCGGGCGGCCAGCGCCTCGGCATCGACGCGGAGCAAGACCCCGATGACCGGGTAGCCGCCCACGGTGGGGCCGTCCGGGCCGAGCACGAGCGGCTGGCCGTCGGCGGGCACCTGCACCGCCCCGCGGACCACGGG
>SXOM01000606.1 GCA_005776735.1 Pseudomonadota bacterium | reverse complement strand
GCGTCATGGGCTCACCGTGCGCGGCGACTGGCCGGCCGAGCGGCGCGCGGCGTTCGTGTGCATCGAGGTGGAGGACGGCCCGCGCGTGAACGAAGCGCTCGCGCACCAGGGCATCCGCGTGGACTTCCGCCCTCGCGAAGGCGACGCCGGCTGGCTCCGCGTGAGCGGGAACCCCGCCGGCTTCGCATACGAGATGGAAGCGGTCATCGAGGCGATTGTTCGCGCACGGTGAGGCCGCCCTCGGTCAGCGCCAACGAGTGGGCGCCGTCCAGCCACAAGACCGCGCCGTCGCCGTAGAACGACAACGCGAGGTCCTTGGCGGGCAGCGCGACCGACGCCAAGGTGCGCTCGCGGTCGAGGTCGAGGACCTCGACGAGCACGGCCTCGTCGTCGCGCGGGACGGTGATCGCGACCCAGTCCCGGGTGCCGTGCGCCAGCACCACCGCGGGCTCTCCGGACACGCTCACGTCGAGGTTGCGGTAGTGGGCGTCGTCGACGTTCCGCACCTGCAGGCGCAGGTCGTTCATCACCAGCACCGCGCGCCCGTCGGCGAGCGCTTCGATCCGCAGCGGGTGGCGGTCGGCGCGCGTCCACCGCTTCGCGATGCGCGCGTCCCCGAGCTCGTCGACGACCCACCAGCACACGAGCTTGTCGTCGGCGACCAGCACGTACTCGGCGCCGTCGGGCGCGGTGTCGCTGTCGAGCGGGGCGAGGGGATCGGGCGCCGGGCACCGCGGGGCGGCGAGGGCGGGGGTCACCAAGAGGAGGACGAACATCGGCGTTCCAGGTTCGCCCCCGGCCGTTGCACGGCCCGTGCCGACGGTTCAACGCCCACGATCCGGGAACCGCACGACGGACGTCCGTCGGCGCGACGGACGTCCGTCGGTGCCCGCCCCCGCCGCCCCCCTCGCCCCGGCGCCCGGGCGCGCGGCGGCCCCGGTCGAGCTCGGGACGGTCGCGGCGCGCCCGCCGTCCGGGCGGGGTCGGGATACGCAAGCGGGCCGTGCGCGTCCGCTACTTCAGCTACTTCTACCCCCCGTGCATCGGCGGCGGCGAGGTGATCCTCCAGCACCAGGCCGAAGAATTGGCCCGGCGGGGTCACGAGGTGCACGTCCACACCACGCCGTACACCAACCTCGACGGCTCCTCGGAGACCACGCCGGGGAGCACCGTCGAGGGCGGGGTGCACGTCCATCGCCGGCCCTCCCGCTGGTTGCCCGGCCGCAACCCGATGGAGAAGAACGCGGTCACGCCGGCGTTCGCCCAGGACGCGGCGTTGTCGGCACACCTCTTGGTGTGTGTCGGCTACCCGAGCTTTCACCTCGACGCGCTGGTGGCGCGCAAGCGGGTGCTCGGCACGCCCCTGGTCGTGCAGAACTACATCACCGCCGACTTCCTACGGGAGATCCTGGCGGGGGAGGGGGGCCTCGGCAAGCGGGTGCGCGCCCGGTACTGGCGCACGTGGGTGCGGCCGGCGCTGGCCGCGGCCGACGTGGTGCTCGCCGACTCGCCCGCGGCCGCCGCCGCGCTCCGCGACACGCTCGGCCTGTCCAACGTCGCCACGCACATCGGGATGGCGGTCGACCCCGCGGAGTTCGACGCGGTGGGCCCCGAAGCGGTCGTCGCCCTCCGCCGGGAGCTCGGCCTCGGCGACGCGCGCATCGTCCTCGCGCCCAGCCGCCTGAGCCACCAGAAGGGGGCCGACCTGCTGGTGCGCGCGTGCCGCCCGCTCCTGGAGGCGCGGCCCGGCACCTGGAAGCTGGTCATCGCCGGGCCGGTGAACGAGCCCGCCTTCGCCGACGAGGTGCGCCGGCTCGCGGCGGGCTCGGCCGACATCGTCTTCACCCAGCGGCCCCGGCCGGAGCAGGTCGCACTCTTCCGGTCCGCCGACGTCGTGGTGCTCCCCAGCCGCGGCGAGACCGTGGGCGGCGTCGTCTTCGAGGGGATGTACGCCGGCGCCGTCTGCATCGTCAGCGACGGGGTGGAAGCGGCCCGGGACGACTACTTGCGCGACGGGGTCAACGGGCTGCTCGTGCCGCGCGAAAACGTCGAGGCGTTGCGCGCGGCGCTCGGGCGTGCCATGACCGAGCCGCTCACCGCCGTGCGGGCGGCGGGCCGGCGCACCGTGCAGGAGCGGTTCACGTGGCGCGCGAGCGTGGACCGCCTCCTGGAGCTCTACCCCCGTGCCTGAGCTGTCGGTCGTCATCCCCACGCTCAACCGGGGGCAGCTGTTCCACGACACCGCCCGGCAGGTCGTGCGCCAGGCGCACGGCGACTTCGACTTCTGGGTGATCGACCAGTCCGATCCTGCCCAACGTGCCGCCAACGAGGCCGTGGTCGCCGAGCTCGACGACGCCCGCGTCCACTACGTGCACGTGACCCGGAAGGGGCTCCCCAACGCGCGCAACGAGGCCCTCGCCCGGATCGACTGCCGCGTGGTCCTCTTCCTCGACGACGACGTGATCCTGCTCCGGCCCGACTTCTTCGACGCCCACGTGCGTGCGTTCGACGACCCCGGCATCGGCGGGGTCACCGGCCGCATCGTCGAGCGCAGCGTCCGTCCCAACGTCGAGCACGTCGCGGCCCACCTGAGCGCGGGCGGGCGCACGCTCACCAACCTCTGGGGCACCGAGCGCCAGGAGCTCCTCGGGCTCAAGGGCGCGAACATGAGCTACCGCATGGAGGCGGTCCGGCAGGTCGGCGGCTTCGACCGTCAATACACCGGGACCGCGCTCCTGGAGGACACCGACTACTCGTGGCGGGTGCACCAGGCCGGGTGGCGGCTCTTGTACGAGCCGGCGGCGGAGATCGTGCACCTGAGCGCCGCCTCGGGGGGGGTGCGGGTCGAGGACGCGCTGCGCGGCGAGAAGTGGCGGTTCCGCTCGACGGCGTACTTCGTGGCCAAGCACCGCGGACGGGCGGGGCTCGCGCGGTTCTGGCCGACGTTTGTGGCCATCGCCGTGCGGCGGGCGGCCCAGTGGCGCGATCCCGCCGCCCTTCGCGCGCTCCTCGGCGCGGCGAGCGAAGGCGTGCAGGCGTTCGCGACGGGCCCCGACGAGGCGATCCCGGGCCGATAGCCCGTGAGGGCGCCACCCCGCGACCCGTCCCGAAGGCGGCCGGTGCCGGCGGGTGGCGCGCGGCGCG
>SXOM01000605.1 GCA_005776735.1 Pseudomonadota bacterium | reverse complement strand
GTGTTGAAGATGCCGGCGGCGACCAGGAGGCCGATGATGATCTCCATCACGCGGCTCCCCCCGACCTTCATCGCCACGAACGTGCGGATCTCGGGTTGGATCTCGTCCCAGGTGAGCACCGCGGTCTCCGGGCCGATCTGCGGGTCGATGCGCGCGGCCGCGTCGTAGGTGGCCCGCCCGTCGGCGAGGAACAGCGCGACCTGCGTGGCCTCGGTCGGGTCGTAGCCGACGAGGTTGCGGAGGGTGCCGATGGGCAACAGGACCAGGGCCCCGTCGATGCTCGGGGCGCCGGTGCGCACCGTACCCACGAGCCGCTGCATGCCGGTGATGATCTCTCCGCGCCGATCGGTCAGGGTGTAGACCACCTTGTCGCCGAGCTGCGCATCGAGGTTGGCCGCCAGGCGCTCCCCCAGGACCACGCCGGGCTCGTCGGCGCGCGTGAAGAGCTGACCTTCGGTGACCGAGCGCGTGAAGGTGAGCGTGTCGGCGCTCTCGAGCGCCGGGTCGTACGCGATGAAGAACGCGCCGAAGCTGTCTGCGGCGGTCGCGACCATGGCCTGCCCGGTGACGCGCTCGACCGCGTGCGCGGCGTCGGGGTCGGCCTCGAGCACCGCGCGCTTGGCGGTGGTGTCGCCCACGGTGCGGGTGAGCGTCGGAGTGTCACGGAACTCGGGGTGCTGGAGCGCCACGTGTCCCGACCCCATGCGCGCGGCATTGTCGATGAACTCGGCGAACGACCGGTCCTGCAGCGCCGTCATGAGGAGGGTCAGGAACCCGCCGAACGCGATGGACGCGAGCGTGAGCAGGGTGCGTCGGCGCTGGCGCCACAGGTTGCGCCACGCGAGGGAGACGAGCAAGCCGAACGACATGGTCGACCTCACTGGTGTTGCATCGCTTCGACAGGGTGGAGGAGCGCGGCTTTGCGTGCGGGGATGAACACGGCGACGGTCACGATGGCGAACAGCATGCCCAACGGCAGGCTGAGGCCCTGCAGCGTGTAGACGCCCCGCCACACCGGCGGCATGGTCATGCCCATCATGTCGACCCCGCCGAGCCCGGCGACCTGGAGGCCCCGCTCGGTGAGCCACCACATGACCGGGAGCGCAGCGACGATGCCGACGACGGACGCCACCGCGGCCTGGATCAGACCTTCGAGCATCATCATCGTGAACACTTGAAGCGGACCGTACCCGATGGCCTTGAGCACGCCGAACTCCCGGATGCGCTCGAACACCGCCATCAACATCGCGTTGAGGACGAGGATGGCCACCGCGACGTACAAGATGAAGTAGACGATCGCGACCTGGACCTTGACCCCGCCGAGCATCTGGGCGACCACGGGGTTGATCTGTTCCCAACTGCGTACTTCGGCGCCGGGTGCGAGCGCGGCTGCCTGGGTGGTGGCGGCGGCGAGGCCCACTCCCGGCGGGGCGCGCAGGATGAGGCGGTGGGCGCCGGACGGCAGGACGAACAGCTCACGGAACTTGGCTTCGCCCATCAACACCGTGCCGCGATCGGTGCCCGAGGCGACCGAGGACAACACGCCGCGAACGCGGAACAGGTCGTTGGCCATGCTGCCGTCGGCGCCCTGCGACAACACCACCAGCTCGCTCCCCCGCGACAGCCCGAGCGTGCGCGCGAGGCCCTTGCCCACCACCACGCCGTTGGGATCGGAGGGATCGAGCCACTCGCCGTCGGCCACCGCGGTGGCGATGGCCAGGACGTTGCCGTCGCGTGTGGCGTCGAGCCCGAGGAGCAGCACCCCGGCGGAGAGGTCTCCCGACGCGGCCAGCCCCCCGGCCTGCAATCGCGGGGCGACCGCAAAGCCCGCGGCTTCGAGCGCCGGAACCAGCGTGCTGGCGTCGATCGTCTCGTGGATGGACGGCCGCTTGGACCAGCCGGCGCTGTTGACCTGGATGTCGCCCAGATCGTACCGGGTGACGTCGCGGGCCATGTCGCCCACCATCCCGTCGATCAGGCCCGAGTAGATGAGCTCGGTCCAGAGTGCGAGGGCCATGGCGGCGATGGTGATGAACGAACGCCGACTGTTACGCCAGACGTTGCGCCAGGCCATCCGAAGGACGATCATGCGGGGCCTCCCGAGGGGGCGGGGATGGACGCGGCGGACTCGAGCCAGAGCCGGAGCTGCGCCACGTCGTAGAGTTGCAGGGTTCCCGGCGCGGCGCCGAGCAGGCGGTGGACCGCGTCATGGTAGGCGGCGACCTCGGCTTCGAGCTCGGCGATCGACAAGGTGGGCTCGCCGTCGGTGAGCACCGCGTCGCCCACGAGGTTGCCCATGGCGGTGCTCAACTGCAGGAGCTGCCGCGCCGACTGGCGCGGGTAGGGAGTGTCGAACACGCCCTCGCGCACACCCTGCTCGACGAGCTGGGCCACCAACGGCAACATCAACGCCGCACCTTCGCGCACCATGCGCGAGTACAGCGCGGCGTTGGCCTCGGCCCGGAGCGCCCGGTGCATCTGGATGAAGACCGCGCGGTGTTCGGTCTTGAACTGGCCGGTGCGCGAGAAGATGTGCCCGAACTTGGTGACCGCGTCGAGCCCCGGCGCGTGGACCACGCCGATGATGCCGCCGAGGATGCGCCCGTTCATCCGGCCGAGCACCGCGTCGAGCAGCGCCGACTTGGAAGGATAGTGGTGGTAGAACGTGCCCTTGGCGATGCCCGCCGCGTCGATGATCGCCTGCACCGGCGTCTCGTCGTAGCCGCGCTCGAGGAACATGCGCTCGGCGATGCCCAGGAGCTCGACCTGACGTTCTTCGGCTGCTTTGCTGACCCGCGCCACCTTCACCTCGTGACCGACCGACGGTCGGTCGGGTTGAGGTTAGCCGCCCCCGGCTACCGGCGCAAGGGGAATCGTCGGGGCGCGGCGCCGCGACCGTCCTCTCGCCGGGCCGGAGCCGGCGCGCCGCGCGCTGCGGCGCGCGAGGGGACACCGGGCGCACAGCGCCCCGACCGGCCCCCGTCCGGTTACCCCTCCGACCATGCTGGCCCTCCTGCTCGCGTGCGCCGTGCCGACCGTGGACGAGACCGGCGACGTCGGCGACAGCCGGGGCTCCGTCGACACCGGGGAGCCCGCGCCCACCGCGATCGACGGGCCGTGCGGGCCCTGGGCGGGGGTGGGTGGCGTCGGCACACGGTGGGTGTACGAGCCGACCGACGACTACGTTGCCAACTTCGGGTTCGACGGCGCCGCGACCGTCGAGGTCACGGCCCAGGACGGAGGCGTCTTCACGTTGGTCGAAGTGGGCGACTACGCCGGCGACAGCGGCAGCTTCACGTGGTCGCGCGTCGAGTCGTGGCGTTGCGACGCCGAGGGCGCGTGGTGGTTGCGCTCCGACACCGAGACCCACCTGACCTCGGGTTCGTTCACCGCCGACCAGGTGGGCTGGCGCACCTTCGAGCCCGGCTGGCTCGTGCGGCCGAGCACGTTGGTGGACTGGTCCAGCACCTTCACCCTCACCGTCGCCGTCGGGGACGCCGAGCCCGCCGTCAGCGAAGCCGCGTGCACCACCACGGTCGGCGCCGAGAGCACGGTCGAGGTCGCCGGGCGCACCGTCCCGGCTCGCTCCATCACCCCAACCTGCGAGGGCGTCGGGGCCGATCCTGGCGTGCTCGGCGCGGGAGTGGGGTTGTTGTCGACACCGGAGAAGGAGCTGGTCGACTACCGCCCGTGACCGCGGTCGGCGTCACGTCAGACGCCAGCCGTCGCGAACCCCATCGCGCGGGCCGCCGTCTCGAGCTGCCCGTCGTGCGTGGCGAAGACCGGTGCTTCACCTCGTGCATCGCGCCACAGCACCGCGGTCGCGAGGTGGAGGGCGTCCAGCGTCCCCAGCGGGGTGGGGAAGGGGTCGGCGGCCCGACGGAGCACCGCGAGCGACACGTCCACCCGCTCCATCCGCGCGAGGAGCTGCAGCACCAACCCCCGGCGATCGGCGAGCGCCTCGGCCTCGAGGAGCCCCTGCCGAAACCGACGGTCGAGGGTGCGAAGGCACTCGACTTCGGTGAGCGCGCTGGTGACCGCCGTGTGGATGGCCCTCCACTCGGGCAGGCGGTCGGGCTGCGCCATGACCACCCGCAAAAGAACCGACGAATCGACGTAGGCGATCAACCGCGCTCCGCGCGTTCGACGCGGAGCTGCGCGAGGACGTCCCCCTCTCCGGCCGGGGGACCGAGCAGCGGCACCTCGTGCAGCGGACCCACCGCCGGGCGGACCACCAACGCAGCACCGGCCGCGCCGACGGGGACGATCCGCGCGATGGGCTCGCGCCGGTCGAGCACGAGGATCGTCTCGCCGCGCCGAACCGCCTGGAGGTGTTCGCTGAGGTGGGCCTTCAGCTCGGCCGTGCCTACCGTAGTCATGACCATGCGGTAGTCACCTCTGGTCATCCTGTCAACGCCGCCACGCTGACGGGTGAGATGAGCGCCGGCTGTCCGTCGGTCTCGACCCGTACGGCCAGGGCGGGGTCGCTGACCCAGGCCCGGACCACCTCGCCGTCCCGCTCGAACCACCCGAGCCAGCCGAACCCGCCGTTGATCGCGAAGCGGTCCTTGCCGACGCCCGGCGCTGCCCGCAGGCCGCGGCACACCAGCCGCACCGTTCGGAGGCGCGTGACCACCAGGAGCACGTCCCCATCACGTTCGTAGCGCACCGGCGCGTCGGCCAGCACCCAGCCCAGCGATGCCCCGACGACCCCCACGAACGAGAGCGCCACCCACGGCGCCCGGCCCGCCCGGAGGTCGAGGACCAGCGCCACCCCCGCGGCCACCCACAACGCCGTCGCCGCCAGCCCCAGGGCCAGCGCACGCGCAGGGAGCGCCGCAGCGGGCGAGCTCGCCATTCAACCCACCTTGCGGAACACCCGCCGGAGGGTGACCTCGTCCGCGCCGGTACCGATGGTGGTGTCCACCGTCATCACGCTTCCGCTGACCGAACGACGGCTGACGAAGAGCTGGTCCTTCCCGTCGATGCGGATGGTGCCCGCCGCGACGATGGTGTCGCCGACCAGCCGCGGCACCACGCGGAATTCGTAGCCGAAGAAGGACCCGATGACCGGCTCGGCGCCGCTGAGGTCGACCGTCTCGGTGCGGTCGCCGAGGCTCCCATCCACCGCCACGACCAGGCGTTCGCCCACGATCGCCACCGTCTGGGTGGAGCTGCCGGCCGCCTTTCCCAAGAAGCCCGGGATTCCGAGCTTCTCCAACACCGGCGCCACGTCGGAGGACGCCGCCACATCGAGGGTCCAGGTGCCGACCATGGCGCTCGGGGGGGCGGCCGCGAGGGCGATGGTGAACAGGAGGGCGATCATCCGGGGAGCGTAGCCGCTACTCCGGCAGGTGCACGGTCAACCGCTCGTCCAGCACCGTGGACCCGTCGAGGAGCGCGGCGGCGTCGGGGTCGTCGATGCCGAGCTGCACGGTCGCGGCGAACGCGCTCGTGTACGCGGCGACGAGGTCCAGGCCCTGTTCCTTGTCGAAGGAGTCGCACTGGACCGGGCTGTTGGTGAACGTCTCGTGGCAGGAGTCGCCGAACTCCACCCAGGTCGGGGCGGCAGCCGCGGCGTCGACGAAGGCGCTGTCGTCGGGCTGGGAGAGGTACAGGATCGGGCGGTCGGCCGCGGCCCAGCCGGCGGTGGCCACCAGGTCGTCGTGGGCAAAACCATCGAGCGGAAGGACCGCGTTCACCCGGGGATCGTCGACCCGCCCGACGAAGGCGGCGCGCTCGGCGTCGGTGCACGCCCCTTCGGCGCACCGCGCGTCGAGGGCGGCCTGGTCGAACTCCGGTCCCGACATGAGCCACGCGGTCTGCCCGCCGAAGCTGTGCCCGATGACGAGCACGCGGGAGGTGTCGACCAACGAACGCAGCGGGTCGCCGCTCGGCAGCGCTTCCAGCGCGTCGATCGTCGCGATCACGTCGGCGGTGCGGGTGCGCGAGAACCCGACCGGGACGGGGTCGACGTGGTCGATCAGGGTGTTTTCGAGGTGGTCGGGCGCGGCCGCGATCCAGCCGCTGTCGACCAGGTGGCGCAGGATCGGCGAGAGGTTTCCACCCCACGCCTGCGATCCGTGGCTGTAGACGACCAGGGGCCGGCTGCAGCCACCCCAGTCGCCGAGCCCCGCGTCGACCCACGAGTGGTCGTCGACGAACGTGTCGAGGAAGCGGGCGCCCGTGCCCTGCGTGTCGTCGGTCGGGTACCACACGTTGACCGGCACGGTGCGGCCCGGGACCCAGTCGGCGTCGACCTCCGCGTCGATCACCCGGTAGCCGGTGGCGGGGTCGGTGCGCGTGAGCACGGCGGCGGGCTCGGGACACGTCGGCGGGGGACCGCCCTTCTCGTAGACGCAGGCGGCGAAGAAGAGGAGCATCCCGAGAGCCTATCTGGGCGATGCGCCGCGACCGGTCCGGAAGCGGGCGGAAGCTCGCGCGCATCGCGCGGCGCGTACCGGCACCGGCCGCCATCGCGGCCGGTCGCGACGCGCCGCCCAGACTGGTGCGTGATGGGCAACAAATCGGAGGGTGTCGCCGAGGTTCGCGGGATTATCCTCTGCGCATGGACCCACTCCTCAAGGCCGTTCCGCTCGGCAACCCGCCCTGGCCCACCCTCGACCCGTTCCTGTTCTGCGTGCACCACGACGACGCCTACCCCGATGGCAACGAGCAGATGGGGCCCGCGGCCTCGCTCGCGGGGCGCGACATCGGCATGGACTTCGCGGGCAAGGACGGCTGGCGGATGTACCACGGGCAGACGATCCCGGGCTTTCCCGCCCACCCGCACCGCGGGTTCGAGACGGTGACGCTCGCGCGCGACGGCTTCATCGATCATTCGGACTCGATGGGCGCCGCGGCGCGGTTCGGCGAGGGCGACGCGCAGTGGATGACGGCAGGCGGTGGCGTGGTGCACAGCGAGATGTTCCCGCTTCGACGCAGGCAAGGCGGCAACCACGCCGAGCTGTTCCAGCTCTGGCTCAACCTGCCTCGCAAGGACAAGCGCGTCCCGCCCCACTTCGCGATGTTCTGGAGCGAGCAGATTCCCACCATCACCCAGGGAGAAGCGGGGAAGCAGGCGCGCGTCACCCTGGTGACGGGCGCGCTCGGCGACGTCGCTCCGCCGCGGCCGCCGCCGCACTCGTGGGCGGCCGACCCCGCCAACCACGTGTGGATCTGGACGATTCGCCTGGAGCCGGGCGCACGGTTCACCGTGCCTGGGGCCACGGCGGGCCTCAACCGTGTCGCGTACTTCTTCGGTGGAGGAGCGCTGACCGTCGGCGGTCGCGCGGCGCCTGCCCGTCACGCGATCCAGCTGCGCTCCGAGGTCGACGCCGAGCTGGTCGCGGGCGACGCGGTGGAGGTGTTGTTGCTCCAGGGGCGGCCCAGCGCCGAGCCGGTGGGGCAGTACGGCCCGTTCGTGATGAACTCCCAGTCGGAGATCCAGGAGGCGTACGCCGACTACCGGCGCACCCGCTTCGGCGGGTGGCCGTGGGGCAAGGACGACCCGGTGCACGTTCGTGAAGCGGGCCGCTTCGCGCGCCATGCGGACGGGCGCGTGGAGAAGCCGCCGGGCGTTACTTCGGCTTGAACGCCGAATAGATGACCCAACGCCAGCAGTCGCGGATCGCGCCGGCGGGCGACACCTCGAAGGGGTGCGCCGCGCGGACCTCGGCCGGGCAGTGGTGGTACAGGTCGCGGATCTGGTGGCGATGAAGCTGGGGAGTCTCCCAGGTTGCGATCCAGTTGTCGATGTCCTCCCACTGCAGGTACTCCTGGGTGGTGAGGTCGACGAAGCCGGCCTCGGCGAGCAGGCGGCGCATGTCCTCGTCGTAGAGGTTGTTCACGAAGAGCGGCTGCTTCTTCTTGACGACCTGGAACATCCACGGCCCGTCGATCGCGCCGAACGGCACCCATTGGCCGACGACGAACTGGCCGCCCGGCTTCAGGACGCGGAAGATCTCCGCGAGCGGGCGCTCGGGTTGGGGCAGCAGGTGCAGGACCTCGCGGTTGCAGACGCCGTCGAAGCTCGCGTCGGGGAAGGGGATGTCGTACACGTCGCCCTGCACGACCTCGTCGAGGCGCTGGCGGGAGAGCGCGACCATCTCGGGCGTGAGGTCCAGGCCGATGATCCGGCCGACGCGGCCCCGGAAGCTCGCCCCCACCACGCCGGACCCGCAGCAGACGTCGAGCACGACGGCGTCCCCGGCGAGCTGGCTGGAGCCGCCGTGGAGGCCGAGCAAGCCGGCGTTGGTGATCCAGTCCGCGGACTGGTGCCAGTTCTTGCTGCGGATGCCGAACTGTTGGCGGTAGATCTCCTTGTCGACGAGGTGCTCCACGCGCTCGTAGCGGGCACGTTCGCTCGCGCGTCGCGACGCCATGCGGGCACGGCCGGCCTCGATGGCACGGCCGACCACTGCCGCTGCTTCGCTCGGGTGCGCCCCGAGCCACGCGCTCAGGGCCGCGCCCACCGCCGCTTCGACGGCGCCGCCGGCGACCGCGTCGAGCAGGCGGGTCTTGGTCTGCCCCTCGAAGTGTGGGTCGCGCATGCGGACCGACAACACCGCCACGAGGCCCTCCATGCAGTCGGCCCCCTGCAGCGGCTCGGTCGGGTCGAGCAGGCGCGCGTCGCGGGCGAACCGCGTCAGGGCGTGCCCCACGGCGGCGCGCAGGCCGTCCTGGTGGGCGCCGCCGAGCGGGGTGTGGACGTGGTTGACGAAACACTCGACCGCTTCGGCGAACGCGCGCGTCCACCACAAGGCGGCGTCGATCTGCACGTCGCCGACGCGCGTGTTGACCACCAGCGGCGCGGGGTGGACGAGCTCGTGGGCGCCCGCCAACCAGCGCGCGAAGCCGGCCAGGCCCTCGTCCGACGAGAAGCGCACCTCGCCGCCCGGGTGGCGGAGCGCGCAGCCGAGCCCCGAGGTGAGCCACGCCTGGGCGCGCAGCCACCGTTCGACCGCGCCGGCTCCGGCCTGCGCGGCGCCGAACACCTCGGGGTCGGGGAGGAACCGGACGGTGGTGCCCGTGCCTTCGGCGTCGCCGACGCGGTGGAACGGCTCCACGACCTCGCCGCGGGCCCAGCGACCCCGCCAGGCGCCCCGGTCGCGCCGCACCTCGAGCGCGAACTCCGCCGACAACGCGTTGACGCAGGTGAGGCCGACGCCGTGGAGGCCGCCGGGCAGGCGGTAGGGCCCGTCGCGGAACTTGCCGCCGGCGTGCAGCTCGGTGACGACGACCTCGGCCACGGGGCGGCCGCTCCGGTGCAGGCCCACGGGGATGCCGCGCCCGTCGTCGGTGACGCACCACCGCCCGGCGTCGTCGACCTCGGCGCGAACCTGTGTCGCGAAGCCCGCGAGCGCCTCGTCGAGCGCGTTCTGCAGGACCTCGACGACGAGCTGCATCACGCCCTCGGCGCCGGTGCTCCCGACATACATCGCCGGGCGCATGCGCACGGCCTGCAGCCCCTCCAGGACCACGATGCTGTCGGCATCGTAGCCGGTCGCGGCTGCCGTCACTCGGCCCCCTCGCCGAGCGCGGCGAGGCGCGCCGCGTGCGCCGCGCGGAGCCGGCCCACGCTCTCGAACCAGCTCCCGATGTCGGCGAACCCCTCGCGACGCGCCAGCGCGGCGCGGCGTGCCCCGGCGTCGGCGTCGAACGCGTAGAACCGTTCCAACGCGGCCACGTTTTGCGCCGTGGCGCCGACCACGCGGCCGGTGAGCGGCTCACGCGCACGAAGCAAGAGGTCGAGCGTGCCGCGCACGTTGACCTGGTGTTGTTCGGCCAGCTCCCGCAGGGCGAGCGCGGCCTTCGGCTCGCCCTCGATCTCGGCGATGCGCGCGAACCAGGCGGCTTCGACGGCGGCGACCGCCTCGTCGCGCAGCGCCGCTTCGAGCTCGCCGCGGGTCAGGGTGTCGTCGAGGTTGGGCGGCGTGTAGCGCGCCGCCGGGAGGGACGAGTCGGTCACGGGGGCCGCTTATCAGACCGAGACGCTGAACTCGCGCTCGTTCACGCGCGTGAGCGTGACTCCGGCGCCGGAGCCGTACAGGCCGCGGTAGGGCAGCGCGCCCGGGTCCATCACCCCCCCGGCGGACGAGAACTGGGCACGCCACTCGGTCGTGGGCTCGGGGTCGTAGTAGGCGAAGTGCTCGGGGAAGTGCTGGAAGTCCATCACCGGGCCGGGCTGGTAGGCGTCGTACAGGCGCTTGTAGGCCCCGCGCATGGTCGTGTCGGGGAGCTGGTTGTAGTTGATGTACTCGTCGCGCTCCAGCGCCTGCTCGACCGCAAGCCACCGCAGGTGCTCGACTTCGTCGCGGATCACGCCGTTCTTCAGCGAGTCGCGGTACACCGTGGTCCCGGGCATCGCCGAGAGGTACTTCACGCGGGTGATGTGCTTGTTCTCTTCGGCCCAGTCGCACATGTGGTCGAGAGAACCGTCGTTTTCGTCGGGGAGCCCCACGATGGTGAGCCCGCCGTAGCGTACGCCGGCGTCCCAGGTGTGCTTCATCGCCTTCTGCACGAGGTTCTCGGTGCTGCCCTTGCGGGCGCTCTTGAGCGCCGCGGCGCCGAGGGACTCGACTCCGTACAGCGCGATGTCGCAGCCGGCCGCGCCCATCGCGCGCGTGACCTCGCCGTCGACGTCAGAGTTGCGGGTCAGGCACGTCCAGCGGATGTCGTGCTCGCCGATGACCTCGAGGTACTCCATCGTCTGCGGCTTGTGGGCCGTGAACGTGAGGTCGACGAAGAAGACGAAGTCGATGCCGTACTTGCGCTTGTACTCGGCGAGCTCGGCGCCGAGCTTGGCGGGCGACTTGACCCGCTCCTGCGGCGTGGTGCGGTAGCAGAAGCTGCAGTCCATCTTGCAGCCGCGGCTGTAGCTGGCGATGATCTGCTTCTGGAGGCCGCGCGGGTCGCGCGACTGGGGCCAGAGGTCCAGGTTCATCGTGGGCAGCGCGTCGAGGTTCGGCATCTGGCCCCGCGGCGCGGTCGCCTGGACCTGCCCCTGGGCATCGCGGTACCAGATGCCCTTGATCTCCGGCAGGCGCGACCCCCACAACCCCTGGGTGAACGCCTCCATGACCTCGAGGATGGTGAGCTCCCCTTCGCTGATCACCGCGACGTCGGCCTGCGTGTGGTGCATGAAGACGTGCGGAACGGAGGTGACGAGCGAACCGCCGACGATGATCGGCAGGCGGGGACGGCTCGCCTTGACCTCGCGGATGAGCTGCTCGAGGAAGGGGTAGCAGTCTTCGTACGTGGCGAGGCCCACCACGTCGCACCCCTCGAGGATCTGGCGGTGGGCCGTCTCCAAGGGCGTGCGGTCGTAGCGCACGTCGATGATGCGCACCGGGTAGCCCGCGTTGTGCAGGACCGTGGCGATGTAGGAGACCCCCTCGTACGGCGAGGTCAGGAAGAACTCCCAGCCGCGGGGCATCGAGAACGGCGACGGCCCCACGACCAACGCGATGCGGGGGAGCTTGGGGTTGGTCGCCACCGGCGAGCGCCCCTGCTGCGCCATGAGGTCCATCAGCGCCTGGTCGGTGCGCCCGTTGGCGGCGGCGTAGAGCGCCGGGTCGAGTGACGGAGTGTAGGCCATGGGGTCCTCGCCGGTTGCCGCCCACGGTACCGGACCGCGTCGGCATCGTCAATCGGGGGCAGGCTACCGATCAGAACAGCTTGATGTGCTCTTCCTGCACGCCCAGGAACTGCGCCGGGTCACTCTTCATGCTCCCCATCCAGCCGCGCACGTCCTGCTCGAGCTCGTAGGTGGTCTTGGGGTCGGTGGCGCTCAGGTCGGTGCGCTCGCCGGGGTCGGCCGCGAGGTCGTAGAGCGACTTCTGGCCGTCTTCCAGGTCGAGGATGACCTTCTTGTCGCCGACGCGACTCGCGCGGAGGTGGACGAACAGGCGATAATCGGACTCGGCGTGGATCGGCAGGTCGAGCTTCTCGCCCCGCAAGAGGGGGAGCAGGCTCTTGCCGTCGACGTCGGCCGGCGGCGTGACGCCGAGCGCGTCGAACATCGTCGGGAACGCGTCGATCGTGCGCACGGGGGTGTCGACCACCCGCGCGCCCTCGCCCGCGGGGAAGCGGATGCTCAGCGGCACGTGGAGCTGGTGTTCGCACAGCGTGGCGCCGTGGTCGAGGTAGTCGTGCTCCATGAACTCTTCGCCGTGGTCGGCCAGGAGCACGAGGATGCTCTTGTCGTAGAGCCCGAGCTCGCGCAGGCGCGCGACGAAGGCGCCGAGCCGGGCGTCGGCCTCGCGCACCTTCTCCTGGTACACCTTGAGGAGAAACGCCGTGTCTTCCGGGGACACATCGCCGTGCGGCGGGTCGCCGGGCTTGACGATGGTCGCGAGGCCGGCCTCGCGCAGCTTCGCCTGCTCCTCGATACTCCCGTCGAGCGCGCCAGTGTACGCGGGGTCCAGCTCCTTGGCGGTCTTCCCCACCGGGTGCTGGCCGTGGGCGTCGTAGCCGTGGAAGAACATGAAGAAGTGCTTGTCCTTGTTGGCGCCGAGCCACTCCATCGCCGGGGGGCCCGAGTAGTCCATGCCCGCGAAGGTCCGGTCGTCCAGGTAGCTGGTGAACCCCCGGTTGTAGCCGAACTTGCCGCTCACGCCGGCGCCGCCGGTGAACGCCACCGCCTCCCATCCGGCGGCGACGAGCCCCTCGGGGAAGGTGGGGATGGTGTCCTCCAACCGGTCGAACACCAGCTCCTTCCCGCCCGCCGGGTCGGGCACGAGCTTGTTGACCACGCCGTGCCGCGTGGGCCAACGCCCGGTGAAGATGGCGATGTGCGAAGGAACGGTCCACGGCGCGGCCGACGTGACGTTGGTGAACGCGACGGACTCTTTCTGCAGGGCGTCGAGGTTGGGGGTGAACGTGCCCCCGCCGAGGCCGGTGTGGTCGAAGCGCAGCGCATCCATGCTGATGAGGATGATGTTGAGGTCCTTGGCCTGGGCCGCGTAGTCGAACGTCGGGCCCACGGGGGCCGGCGGCGTTGCCGGCGCGACGGGGGGCGCGGCCTCCTCGGTGGTGCACGCGGCGAGGCAGAACGCGAGGGCCAGGGCAGGACGGGTCATGCCCCGCCGCCTATCATCGCTCCGCGGGGAACAGGGTCGACTGGATGGACTGTTGCCGCGTCGACGGCAACGCCCAGGTGCGCGCGTCGTCGTGGAGCGCCGAGGTGTCGAAGGCGCCGCCCCCCGCGAGCAGCGGCGTCGCGGGCCATCCCGCCGCGAGCAGCGTCCGCGCGGCCTCGTCGGCGATCCGCGCCGCCCCGGCCGCGGAGGGGTGCATCACGTCGACGAACAGGTCGCGACTGTCGCCGCCGCCGGCCGCCATGCCCGCCCGCGCCGAGACGACGGGCACACCGTGGTGGGCCGCGACCGCGGCCTGGGCGGCGAAGTACACATCCCACAGCGCCCCGCCGACGTCGAACTCGCCGTCGAGCAGCCCGCGGTTGACCGGCGCCAGGAACACCACACCCACGCCCCGATCGTGCGCCGCGCGCGCCATGGCGTCGAGGTTGGCGGCGTAGTCGGCGATCGGCACCCGCCGGTCCTGCGATCGCGGCCAGGTGCTGTCGCGGGTCCAGGTGATGACGTGCGCTCCTTCGCCGCCCCGCGCGCGGTCCACCCCCACCGCCACGGTGCGAAAGAGCGCCGACCGGTAGAGCGGGCTCCGGCCGGCGCGCGCGCTGGCCAGCAGGTCGCGGTCCTTGAACGCGTCGACGTTGTTGTCGCTCCACAGGTTGCCGATCAAGAGCAGCGTCGGCTCCACGCTCCAGCCCACCTCGTCCAACAAGAGGCGGGTCTGCTCGGTGGAGTACCCTGGAACCCCGCCGTTGACGGCGTCGGCGTCGACGCCCGCCGCGCGCAGGGCGGCCTCCAGGCGAGGGGCGAGCGCTTCGTCGTCGGCGATGCCGTGGCCGAAGAAGCTCGAGTCGCCGAGGACCAGGACACGCTGCCGCCCCGCCGGGCGCGGGAGCTCCGGCAGCGCACCGCGCAGTCCGAGCGCGTTGATCGTCGCGGTGGCGCCGCCGTTGCCGTGGGTGCCGGGCGCCATCCCCCACAGCCGCGTGGGGTGGCCGGCCATCAGCACCCCCTGGCCGCCGCCCGCCATCCATTCGGGAAATCGGGCGTCGGTGAGCCGGGCCGCACCTTCGCCGACCGCGGCGAGCGCCACGAGCACCAACGCGGACATCAGCGCCCTCGCGCCCCGGGACGCGCGCCGCATCAGGCTCCCCGCGCGAGGATGCCGGTCAGGCAGCCGAGGCCGCCGGCGGCCCGGAGGTACTGCGACACCTCCAGCGTGTGACACTCCACGCCGGCCGCTTCGAGCCGCGCCCGGGTGCGAGGGGCGCCGGCAGGCATCACCACCTCGTCGGGCCCCAGCGTCACGAAGTTGAGCGCGCGCCCGCGCACCACCTCGTCGGTGTCGGGGAATTCGAGGAGCTCGACGTCGAGCTCCGCCAGCGCCGCGCGGATCGACGGTGTGCAGTCGAACCCGACGCACCGCCGCGCCGAGACGAAGTTCACGCTGCCGAGCAGGTGCTGCACGCGGGCGGGCAGGCGGACGCCGAGCGTGCGTACGCCCTGGTCGGCGAGGACGCGCCCGACGGTGCGGAGACCCTCCTCATCGGTGCGGTTTCCGAGCCCGACCAACACCACGTCGGGAGCGGCCCACAACACGTCGGCGCCCTCCAGCGTGGCGTGGCCGCGTGGCGTGGCGAGGATCGGCACCCCAGCGTCGGCGAGCGCGCACGCCGCCCAGCGCTCCTCGCCGGCCCGCTGCTGCGCCGCCATCCGGCCGAGCACCGCGCCTTCGGGCGTCATCACGAACAGGTCGCGGACGAACACCAGGTTCGGCGGCGCGGCCCCCACGGGGCGGATCCAGTGCACACGCACGCCCATCGACTCGTAGAACGTGCCGATGGCAGCGGCCTCTTCGCGCATCCGGGCCAGGTCCGGGCGCGCGTCCATCAGCCAGTCGCCCGGGGGGCCGGCGAAGGCGAGGCCGTCGTCGGGCCAGGTGAGCAGGACCGCGGCGAGCCGCCCGACTTCGCTCCCCACGGCGTACCCCGACCACACCGCGCCCTGGGCGAGCTCTTCGGCGTGTGAGGCGGTCCGGGCTCTCCAGCCCGGACCCTTCAGCGTGGACGGCACCATGCGGCGGCAGTGTGCCACGCACCTCGTGAGGCGCGTGCAAAAGCCGAGCGGCGCCGCACGGGGCTACTCCTCTCCGTCCTCGGTGAACATCGCCTCGGCGGCGGCCTGGACGCGCGCGAGCAGCGCCTCGTCCTCGACGGCCTCGAACGACTCGGCGCCGTCTTCGTCTTCTTCGTAGTGGTAGACGTAGACGTTGGTGGACTCGCTCTCTTCGTCCAGCTCGTCGATCGGGCAGAGCAGCGCGAACTGCTCCTCGTCGAGCTCGACGAGCCCGAGCCAGTAGTGGTCGATCTCGTTGCCCTCGGCGTCGACGAGGGTGACGATGTCGTCGCCGCCCTCCTCGTGGTCGTGCTCGCACGACTCGTCGTGCTCGTGGGCGTGATCGTGCTTCTCGTCGTCTTGGCCGGACATCGGGACCCTCGGGTGGCGCGCGGGGCCTAACCCACTGTCAGGGCGCCGCGCCGCGACCATTCCCGAAGGCAGCAAAGTCCGCCGCGCGGCGCGCGCCTCGGTGAAATCTGCGGAGGGCGGGCGAGGTCCGCGCCGGGTTGTGCTACCCTGAGCGGGACATCCGGAGGCCTCTTGGTTTTCTCCCCCCCCCCGCGGCCTTCGGGTCGTCGTCGCGTTCGTGGCGGCCGCGCTCGCTGCTGAGCCGGCCTGGGCCGTGTGTCCCCCGGCAGCTGACGCCGACGGCGACGGCTTCGCGCCGACGGCGTGGCCGGGGTGCCCGGCGCGCCTGGACTGCGACGATGCCGACCTCGCGGTGAACCCGGGCGAGCTGGAGGACCTCGCCACCTCCGACGACGACAACTGCAACGACCGGCTGGCGATGTTCGTGTCGCACGCCGACGCGGGGTTCGCGCCCGCACCGTGGATCGACGTGGGGCTGGTCGTGCGCGACGCGGACTTCCTGCGGGTCTACACCAACTCCAGCTCTACGCGGAGCCTCGTGCGGCCGCTCGACACCGGCGTGGTGGTGGCGGTCGACGTCACCAGCCGCACCGGCACCGGGTGCGAGCTGCGGCTCGGCACCGCCGAGCCGGGCGCGAGCGGGTTCTCGTGGCACGCCCACCCGCTCGCGGTCGATGGCGTCCAGATGCTCGACTTTTCGGCCGACTTCGCGCCGCCCGAGATTCTCAAGCGAGTGCAGGTCCGGTGCGACGCGGTCTCGGAAGTGTTCGTGGACTGGATCCAGGTCCAGGACGCGACGACGGAGTTCCCGCCGCCCGAGGAGCTGAGCGTCACCTGGCACGACACCCGCTTGCCGGCCGGCGCGCACATGG
>SXOM01000087.1 GCA_005776735.1 Pseudomonadota bacterium | reverse complement strand
GCCCGTTCCGGCCGCTCGGAGCGGACGGTCCCGGCGCGCCGCCCCCACCGCTACCCCCCGCGGACGAAGACCCGCTCGCCCACCGCCACGCCGCGCACGTTGCGGACGCAGGCCCACGGCCACTCCCCGTCCAGGCGGACCCCCAGCTCGGCCAGGACCGCCCGGACCGCCACCGCGAGCGCGTCGGGGTTGCCGGTGTGCACCTTGACCGCCACCCCCACGCGCCGGCGCGGCAACGCCACGCAGAACAACCCTTCGGCGCCGATCTTCGCGGCCAGCGGCTCACTCGCACCCTGGACGACCGCGAGATCGAGGCGGTCGGTCCCGCTCATGAACCAGGGCTCGCGGTGCATCGCCCAACCGACCCGGCCGAGCAGCCCGTCGCCGTCGGCCATCGCGACCGCGAGCGCCCCCCAGGCGCGGGCCTGGGCCGAGAGCGGGGCGTGGAACGTGGGAATCGAACACCCGTCGACGCCCGTGCCGTGGCGGACGCCGGCAAGATCGTCGATGCGGCGGTGCACGCTGGCCTGGAGCGGGTGGGCCAGGGCCCGGTAGTCGGGGTCCCACCCCCGCGCCGTCGACGCCGCGAGCATGAACGTGTGCTTGCCCGAGCAGTTGTTGTGGACCGGGAGGGCGGTCGGGGTCGCGCGGGCGGTCGGCTCGTGCGAAGGGAGGTGCGCCCCACACTGCAGCGCGCCGGCGTCGAGCCCGAAGCGGGCCAGGAGCGACTGGACCAGCACCACGTGCCCCGGCTCGCCGTTGTGCGACGCCGCGCCGACGGCCAACTCGCGGTCGGACAGCGCGGCGACCACGCTGGCTTCGAGCTCGGAGAGCGACGCCCAGAGCTGGAACGGCTTGGACGCGCTGCGCCAGAAGCTCGCGACGTCGGGGCCCCAGGCGAGCCGGACGTCGCCGGCGTCCCACACCCGCGCCGAGACCGGGTGCACCGTCTCGACGAGGCCGTTGCGACGGTGCTCGACGTGGAGCGGGCCTACCACCGGAGCGTCTGCCGGCCGAGGGCGAGCTCCAGGCCGCGGATGGCGTGGGCCGCGTCGCCGATCACGTCGAGGTAGAGCTGGGGGTCCTCCGACTTCATCGCTTCGATCCGATCGAACGTGCCCAGGTCGGCGAGCGCGGCCACGGTGAGCGCGAGGTTCTGCGCGGCGCCCTCGACGCTGTGCATCTGCACCTCGTCGGGGGTGAAGAGGCCGAGGATCTGGAGCTTGCTCATCGTCTCGAGCCAATGGCCCAGGAACTTCATGCGTTGGACCAGCAACTTCTCGCGGTGCTGCCGGTTCTTCTTCATGGCGTCGTCGTAGATCGCAAGCTCGATGGGCAGGCGGTACAACAACAACGAACCCTGGGCGGTGGCGTACTTCCGGTCCTCCGGCTCGCCGAAGCCGCGCGCGATGGCGTAGGTGGCCCCCTGCACCAGGTGCGCGCCCCCGCAGGTGTAGCCGAAGAGGGGCTGCCCGCTCCGCTCGAACTTCTGACCCGCGCGCGCCGCGTCGAACATGAACTTCGACTCCTTGGTGGCCACGACCAACAGGAAGTGGGCCAGCTCGTCGAGGTCCATGAGCGTGCCGTCGGTCGCGACCCAGCGGAGCTCGGGCCCGGGCGCCCACGCGGCGAGGGCCTGGACCCCCCACGCCATGTCGTTGGGGTCGCGGTAGCTCGACGCGTTCTCCTCGGGGCGGAGGTAGGTCCGCAACAAGGTGGCGCGGTACAGGTCGGCGGCGGTCGCCTTCCCTTCGCCGATGGGGAACGCGGCGTCGGGGGAGACGCCGATCTCGGTGAGGTTCTTGAGGATGAGGTCGGTGTGCGATTCGACCGGCACGCCCCCGCGCTCGGCCGGAAAGGTCGGCAGGTTCAGGCTCCCCACCTGGTGCACCTCGGCGTACACCGCGAAGAGATGGTCGACCCCGAAGAGCCCGTTGCGGAGCCGGAACTCGCGCCCGCGCGCCAGCACCCCGTGGGCGATGGCCCAGGCGTTGTCGGGGTCGCCGTCCCACCGTTCGACCACCGCGCCGAGGGTCAGGAGCGCCTCGTCGAACTCCTTCATCGCCGGAATGGGCTTCCCCACCGCGTCGTCGTGGGAGGGCACCGCGGGCTGGAGGTCGCGGATGGTGTCCGCGGTCCACCGCGGTGCGGCCTCGACGACGGGCGCCGGAGTCACCGGCGCGGACGGCGCGGGCGCCGCCACCGGCGGGGGGTCGCGGGTGACCCGGTGGGCGATGGCCACCGCCACCGCGAGCACCGCCACCCCGACGGTGACCGCCCGCAGGCGGTTCACGGCTTTCCCTTCTCCTTGGCCGCGGCCTTGGCCTCGGCGGCGGCGTCTTCCTGGGCCTGCACCTCGTCCAGGTGCGCCTGCATCGCGTCGACCGGCAGGATGCGATCCCGATCGGTGATGAGCAGGTTGCCCTGGAACACCCCGAATCGCGGGTGGATCAGCTCGTGGTCGACCGCGCGGAGCTTCCACTCGAACTTCTTGGTGCCCTTGAACTTGTACACCCACCCGGTGTCGACGAGCACCCACAGGTCGCCCTTCTCGTCGAGGGTCAGGTCCATGTCCTCGAAGCCCGCGCCCAGGGTCTTGGCGTCGATCACCGTGCCGTACCGGAAGCCGTCGGCGGTGTAGGTGATGATCTCGTCGCCGAAGGCCATGTAGAGCTTCTGGTCGGGCCCGACCTCGACCGCGTTGGGCGTGCCGTCCTTGATGACGAACTCGCCGACCTTCTCCGACTTCATGTCGTAGACGACGGCGTCGTTGCCGATGATGACGATGAACTGCTCCTTCTTGGGCAGAAACGCGAGGTAGCCTTCGCCGCCGACCTTGGCCTGCACCTGGTCGTCGACCGCGACGGTCCACCCGATCTGGCCGACCCCTTCCTCGTCGAACACCTGAAGGCGCCCCGAGGCGTCGAGCACCACGAATCCGTCGCCTTCTTTGCCGGGGAGCAGCTCGATGTCGACGGGGTTCTTGAAGCTGCCGCTGTCTTCGTTGGCCATCGCACCCGCGGCGTACCAGGCGCGGCGGGAGCCGAACCAGTACTCGCTCACGTCCTTGGGGGCGCCCCACTGCTTGTCGGTGACGCCCTGGGTGGTGAAGCGCTGCACGCGGTTGTTGCCGGTGTCGACGACGTAGCCGCTGCCGTACCGATCGACCTCGATCGGGAGCGGCTCGCCGAAGCCCTGGAGCGCGCCGACCTCCCACCCCGTCTCGCCCCAGGCCTTGATGTTGCGACGACCGCCGCCCTGCAGGTCACGCCACGCGCGGAAGTACTCGATGGTGTCGACGATCTCGCGCTGCTGCTTGCCGAGCGCGCGCATCGCCGCGTACTCCAGGCCGGGGATGCCCGTCGGGTCCTTGAGCTTGCGGATCGCGGACATCGCCATCTCGTCGGGCACCAGGGCCGCGGCGCGGTACCCGAGCGGCACGAGCGAGGTGACCTTTTTGCGCAGGTACTCCGGGCCTTCGCCCGCGGCGTCCATCAGGAACTCGAGGCTCTCCTTGTCGTAGGCGTCGGCCTTGTGCTTCTCGTAGGCGGCGAGCACCTGGTCTTCGTACTTCTTGTGGAGGGCCTGGCCCTCCTTGGAAGCGCGCCAGGTCTCGACCTTCTCCACCGCGCGCGCACGTTCGCCCTCGGTGAAGTTGACCGCCACCTCGGCCACGAACATGTCGGTGTAGACGCCGCCTTCGTACACGTCGGCGAACTCGAGCCGCACCTTGCGGCCGGTGGTCTCGACCGGGATGTCGATGCGCTTCATCTCGCTCTGGATGCGCAGGGGCTCCCCGACCTTCTGCCCATCGACCACCACCTGGATGACCTTCGGCCGGCCGTACTCCTTGAAGGTGCGCTCGCCCTTGGCGAGGTTGCCTCCCCACACCGACACCGTGTCCACCTTGGTCGCGGCGCCGAGATCGACCTCGAGCCAGGTTCCGGTGCCGGCCCCCAGCTCGGCCTCGGCCCAGCCCGTGCCCAGCAAGCCGTCGAACGCAAGGTCGGCCGGGTGTTTTCCATCGGCGTCCTGCAGGGTGGACGACGCGGTGGCCGCGCCCGCCGCCGCGGCCGAACCGCTGGCCAGGAGCGCCGCGAGGACGACGGGAGCGCGCAGGAACGAAGCGACGGTGCTGGACATGCAGGAGACTCCGAGTTCGCCGGTTAGCCGAGCAGCGGCCCCGCCGCCAAAGCAGGGCTGCCAAAGGAGCGTGAGAACGCGGGGACAACACCGCGGTCGACCCCGAGAATCCCGGAGGGGCTCTACAACGGCCTCGCGCCGTCCGATAACGGGGACCATGAACTTCGACGCGTACGCCCCCGCCGCCATCCGCGAGCGGGTCTCCGTGGCCGCCGCCACCAAGGCCGCCACCCCCGCCGGCCGGATCTTCGTCCTGGCCGTGCTCGCCGGCGTGTTCATCGGGCTCGGCGCCATCGCGTCGTTGGTGGTCTCCGGGGTCGGATCACCGCCCGACAGCGGCGTCCTGCGCATGGCGGCGGGCCTCGCGTTCTCGGTCGGTCTCGCGCTGGTGGTCGTGGCCGGCGCGGAGCTGTTCACCGGCGACAACCTGATGGTGATGGGCTGGGTCGACGGGCGGGTGTCCCTCGGCGAGCTCGCCCGCACCTGGGCGATCGTGGCCGCGGGCAACGTGGTCGGCAGCGTGGTGCTCGCCGTGGCGTGGGCCTGGAGCGGCCCGCACGCCGACGTGGTCACCCGCACGCTGGCGGTTGCGGCCGGCAAGGCCGCGCTCGGCGCCGGTCCGGCCTGCCTGCGTGGCGTGCTGTGCAACGTCCTCGTGTGCCTCGCGGTGTGGGGGGTGTTCTCGTGCCGCAGCACCGGCGAGAAGCTGCTGGTCGTGATGTTGCCGGTCGCGACGTTCGTGGCCGCGGGCTTCGAACACAGCGTCGCGAACGTGTTCATCTTCGGTTCGGCGTGGATGCTCGGTCCCATCGACGTCCCCGGCGCCCTGCACAACCTCGCGTGGGTGACCCTCGGCAACATCTTCGGGGGCTCGGGCCTCGTCGCCGGCGCCTACCTCTTCGCGTACGGACGCGCCCCCACGCCCCCCGCAGCCTGACGCAGGGGGACGCGCCGCGACCGTCCCGAGGTCGGGCTGAGCCGCCGCGCGTCCCGGCGCCGCGGAGCCGGTGATCCACCCCGGTCCGGCTGGTTCGGGAGCTGACGCTACGCGCGGCGCTGGGCGCCGGCGCGGCGTGCGGCCACGACCACCGACTCCCAGGGCTGGCAGCCGACCACGCGCACTGGCCGCGGCGCGTCGCCCTCGGACGCCGGGTGCCCGGGCGCCCACCCGGCCGGCAAGAGGAAGTACGTCGGGATGCCGGTGACGCCCCACCGATTGGCCTCGGCGCCCAGCGCGTCGACGCGGACCTGCATCGCCGGCGCGTCTGCGGCCGCCACCACGGCGGCGGGGTCGAGGCCGGCGGCCCCGGCGGCAGCGGCGAGCGTGGCGTCGAGCTCGATGTCCTGGCCGCCGTTCCAGTACGCATGCATCACCGCGTGGCGGAACGGGTGCAGGCGCCCCGCGTCGCGGGCGTACTCGGCCGCGGCGAGCGCCCGCCGGGTGTTCGCGATGTGGGTCGGGTGGCCCATGGTGACGCCGAACCCGGCCGCGAACACCTTCATCTGCGCCTGCATCGCCGAGACGTCGGCGTTGGGGAAGAGCTGAGTGAGCGCCATGCCCCCGCGCGGCGTGCTGGGGTGGAGCTGGAACCCGCTCCACTCCAGCTCGATGTCGTACTCCTCGACCAGCCGGCCGAGCACGCCGGCCTCGGCCACGTAGCAGTAGGGACACACGAAGTCGGAGTAGAAGAGGAGGCGGGTCGTCATGTGGGCGTGCTGCTATCCCTGCGCTCTGCGGCGGCGGCGCGCGCCGCGGCGCGCGCCAGCCTCGGAATCCGGTGCGGCCGGTCGCGGCGCGCCGCCCCGAGGTGCTCAGAACTGGCGCGCGGCCTCGTCCATCGTCTGCGGTTGCCCCGACCGGGCCACCCAGAAGGTCGCCGTACCCGCGGCGGGCGGCGCACGATCGAGCAGCTTGTGGCCGGTGAGCTTGAACCCGATGGCCACCGGCCCGACCCCCACGAAGTAGGCGATGGTCATGATCGCGGCGTTCTGCGCCCACAGGATGCCCTGCGCGACACCCTGCCACCACAGCCACATGCGCTTGAAGGTCTCGAGCACCGCGGGGCTGTATCGTGGCCGCCACCTGTCAGCGAAGGTCGCGAGGGCCCGGCGAGGATTGCCCGGGGCCGTCGGGGATGCTACCGAGGCGCGCTTCGGCACGGAGCCGCCTTGCTCGCCCTGCTTCTGACCGTCTCTTCTGCGTCCGCCACCGAGCTCGTCTGGCAGGGCTACTACCGCGGCCGCGCCCTGCTCTACGACTCGTTGTCGTTGTCGGACACCAACCCGAGCGCCGAGGGCACGTCCAACCTCGTCGACCACCGGCTTCTGCTGCGCCCGAGCTGGATGATCAGCGACCACGCGGCGATCCACGCCGAGGTCGACGTGATGAAGCTCACGCTGTGGGGCGATGTGCCCGACCAGTACGTCGACCCGGTCACCGGGGAGACGTTGCCCGTCGCCCAGGCCGACGGCGTGTCCAACGTCGCGGTCGGCACCGGCGTGCGCGGGTGGGGCGAGGCCTACACCGACTGGGGGCGCATCGCGCTCGGTCGCATGCCGATGCAGTGGGGCTCGGGCATCTTGTGGAACAGCGGCAACGCGGTCGACGGCGAGTACGGCGACAGCGCGGACCGGCTGCAGCTCAGCGGGCGCATCGGGCCGGTCTTCGTCATGGGCGCGTTCGACGTGCAGTACGAAGGCTACGTCGGCGCGACCGACGACATGCAGTCGGTGTCGTTGGCGGTCGGCTACCGGTCCGAGACGCTCGGCGTGGGCCTCCTCAACAACTACCGGTACCGCCCCGAAGAGCCCGACCCGTACCAGGCCTACACCGGCTCGTTGTGGGGGTTCGCCGAGCTCGGCCCGGTCCGCGCCGAGCTCGAGGGCGTGGGGGTGTTCGGGGGTGGCGATCTCGACGGCGGCCAGGACGACGTCACCATCATGGCCTTCGGCCTGATGGCCAAGGCCGACTACACCGCCGACAAGCTGAGCTTCGGCGGCGAGTTCGGCGTGGCCACCGGCGACGACGACCCGTCCGACAAGGAGCTGACCACCTTCAGCTTCGACCGCGACCACAACGTGGGCCTCATGCTCTTCGAAGAGCCGATGCCCACGCTGCAAGCGGCCAGCTCCAACGAGTCCAACGGCGGCCGCACCACCGACGCGGCACGTTCGGGCGACGCGATCTCCAACGCGATCTACTTCCGGCCTTCGGTCCGGTACAAGATCATCCCGACCGTCGAGGTCGAGGGCGCGTGGTTGGTGGCCGCCCGGGCCGACAGCACCGGCGCGACCGAAGCCGACCAGGGCTACGGCAACGAGTTCGACGTGTCGGTGCGCTGGGATCCGCACCCGCACGTGTGGTTCAAGGGCACCGCGGGCGTGTTCCTGCCGGGGCCGCTCTACACCGAGTACACCGACGCCGACCTGGGCGGCGAGTTCGACAACCCGGCCGTGGGCGGCCGCATCCTGGGCGTGGTGGAGTTCTGATGCGCTGGGAGGGCGTGCACACGGCGCTGGTCACCCCCTTCGCGGAAGGGCGGCTCGACCTGGTGGCGTGGGAGGCCACGCTCGCCAGGCAGCTCCGCGCCGGGGTGCAGGGGCTGGTGGTGGCGGGCACCACCGGCGAAGCGCCCACCCTCGAAGACCACGAACGCGACGAGCTGTTGCGCGAAGCGGTGGGCCTGTGCGGCGACCGCGCGGTGGTCACGATGGGCGTCGGCACCAACAGCACCCGCAGCACGGTGCAGAACGTGGTGCGCGCCCAGGCGGCCGGGGCCCACGCCGGGCTCCTGGTGCTGCCGTACTACAACAAGCCGCCGCTGGAGGGCCTGCGCGCCCACGTGCGCGCGGCGTGCGAGCCCGGCCTGCCGATCGTCGTGTACCACGTGCCCGGACGCACCGCGCAGCGCCTCAACCCCACCGAGCTCGCCGTGCTCTGCGAGATCGAGGGCGTGGTCGCAGTGAAGGAGGCCACGGGCGATGTCGCCTACGGCCAGGAGTTCATGCTCCGCTCGCAGAAGCCGGTCCTCAGCGGCGACGACGCCACCTGGATGCCGCTGTTGACCGTCGGCGGGGCCGGCGTCATCTCGGTGCTCTCCAACGTGGCGCCTCGGCGCACGGTGGCGGTGTGGGAAGCGCACCGCAAGGGCGACCTCGAGGCCGCCCGGCGGGAACACTACGCGCTGTTGCCGGTGGTCCGGTACCTCTTCGCCGAGACCAACCCGGTCCCGTGCAAGATGATGATGGCGGAGATGGGCCTGTGCACGGCCGAGCTGCGCCTGCCCCTGGTGCCGGGTCGCCTCCCCGACGAGGCGCTCCTCCACGACCTGGCGTAGCGTGGGCGGCGCGCTCAGGGTCGGGGTCCACGGCGCCACCGGGCGCATGGGCCGGATGGTGCTCGCCGAACTGGCCGACGTCCCCGACGTCCGGCTCGCGTGGGCCTGCGGGCGCGAGCTGCCGGCCTCGCTCGACGCCGACGTGATCATCGACTTCTCCACCCCCGCGGCGTTCGCTGGGCTCCTGGAGCGGGCGCCGTGCCCGGTGGTGAGCGGCACCACCGGCATGGAGCCGCCCGCCGCACCGCCCGTCGCGCTCCTGCACGCCGCCAACTTCAGCCTCGGCGTCGCGGTGCTCGCGCGCCTGGTCCGCGAAGCGCGCGCGGCGCTCCCCGGGTGGGACCTGGAGCTGGTCGAGCTGCACCACAACCAGAAGCGCGACGCCCCGAGCGGCACCGCGCTGCGCCTGGTCGACGGGCTGGGCCCGCAGGTGCACGGCCGCGCGGGCCCGCGCCACGCCGGCGAGGTGGGCGTCCACGCGGTCCGCGGCGGGGACATCGTGGGCGAGCACCACGTGTACCTGTGCGGCCCCGGGGAGCGGCTGCAGCTCGCGCATGTCGCCACGCACCGCGGCTTGTTCGCTGCGGGCGCGGTGCGCGCGGCCCGGTGGTTGGCCGGGCGCCCGGCCGGCCGCTATTCGCTCGACGACGTGCTCTCGGGCTGACCGGGAAAGCCTGCGGCGCCGGCCCCGACCGCGATACCCTGTGCCAGCTTCGGAGACGCCATGCACCTGTTCCTCAGCACGTTGGTCGCCTGCTCGACCGCCACCGACACCGGGCCCGCACCCGACACCGGCGATTCGGGCGACACCGCCGAGGAGATCGTGCCGGTCTGGAAGCAGTACCCGATCCAGACCAACGCCGCGCTCCAGGGCATCTACGCCTCCGGCTCGGGCGTGTACGTGGTCGGCAAGAAGTACGCGTGGAGCGGCAACGGCGGCGAGTTCACCTATATGGACATCGACGTCGACGACGCGGACATCACCGACCTGTGGGGCCAGGGCAAGGACGAGGACGCGGTGCTTGCCGCGTCGACGAGCCTCGGCACGGTGGCGCAGTACACCGGCACCGGCGGGTGGACCACGGGGACCATGGGCGACACGAGCGAGCTCAAGGGGGTCGGCGGCGACAGCCCGACCAACCTGTACGCGGTCGGGTGGGGCCGCGCGTGGAGCTACGACGGCGCCGCCTGGACGTACGAGGACATCCCCGACGCCAACGCCAAGCTCAACGACGTCTACGGGGTGGGCGCCAAGGCGTTCGCCATCGGCGAAGAGGGCTACGCGCTCGTGCGCAGCGACGGCACGTGGAAGGAGAGCGCCACGGGCGTCGAAGTGGCGCTGCACGGCATCTCGGGGTCGGGCGTGAACGACGTGTGGGCGGTGGGCGAAGGCGGCACGGTGCTGCACTTCGACGGCACCACCTGGACCACCGAAGAAGACGTGCCCACCACCGCGACGTTGTGGGCGGTCTTCGTGCCCGAGGAGGGCGTGGTGTACGCCGTCGGCAGCGGCGGGACCGCGCTGCGTCGGAAGGGCGGCGCATGGGAGTCGCTCCCGACCGGCATCGTCAACGGCAACGCGCTGTACGCGGTGCACGGGGTGTCCGCGAGCAACGTGTGGGCCTCCGGCGCCACCGGCATGGTGATCCAGTACAAGGACGAGTAGCGCCCCCCCGCTCGAAGGGGGAGGCCGCCATGGCCACCGACCGCGAGTCGGTGCAGCCAGCCCCTCGCGGTTCGGCGACCGACCGACGTTGTGCCAAACGCCTCCGTGACTGGCCGGCTCGGTGACGCGGCGGGTGACGGGTCGGGGGGAACTGGCCGAGCGGAGCGCGGGTTCGCTTGCGAACCCGCGTCGGAGCGAGCGCCAATTTCACCCGGCCCGGCAGGACCCGGGGGTGACCTCGTTCTCCCCGCGCCAACCACGGAGGTGTTTGGCCCCCACCCCGGTCGCCGACCCGCGCTCCGGGGCGCCGCGTCTTGCCCGACTCGCCGCCCCGCTACCCCGGGTGCTTCATCTTCCACCGGACACGCCGAAGCTGCCCGCGGAGGATGCTGATCTCCCCTTCGGCGAGCGCCGCGCGCTGGAGGATGCGGCGGAGGGTGGCCTGCACCAGGAGCGGCTCGTGGCCGACCAGGTACGTGGCCTGCTCGAGCGTCGACATCCACTCCTCGACCAGCGGCTCCAGGCTGCCGAGGGCCGCCGGGACGTGCGCGCCGCTGGCTTGCGGGGCCGCGCCGCGACCGGGGCCGCCGCGGCGCCCCTTCGCGTCGGCGCGGGGCGAGAAGCCGCGCCGGCGTGCTTCGGCGTGCAGCGCCTGGCCGACCAGGAGCACCGCCTGCGCGACGTTGAGGCTCGCGTGGGCGTCGGTCGGGATGTGCACCAGGGCGTGGGCGTGCGCGAGCTCGTCGTTGGCGAGCCCGTGGTCTTCGGGCCCGAACAACACCGCCACCGGGCCCTCGCCACCGAACGCCCGGGCGGCGAACGCATCGACCTCGAACGCGGGCCACGGGCTGTGGCGCCGCCGGGCCGTCGTCGCGACCACGAAGCGACAGCCGGCCACCGCCTCGGCCACCGTCGCGACGTAGTGCGCCTCGTCGAGCAGTCCTTCGGCCCCCGGGGCCATCCAGCGCGCCCGGTCCACGTCGAAGGCGGGCGGCGCCACCACCACGAGCCGACGCAGCCCCATGTTCTTCATCGCGCGCGCGACGCCGCCGACGTTTCCGGACTGGAGCGGACGCACGAGCACGACGACGACGCCGTCGCGGAGCACCTGCCCCGCTCGTTCGCCGTCTGCTCCGTACGCCGCCGAGCCCTCCGGCTCAGCCACCGCCGAAGAGCCCCTTGAACCAGTTGCCGACCTTGGCCCACAACCCCGGCTCCTCGGCCGGCGCCGGCGGCGGCAGCGTGGGCTTGGCGGTGGTGCGCTCCGACGGTTTCTCGGGCACACGCTCGGTCTTGGTGGTCTCGGCGCGCGTTTCGGTCGCGGTGACGTCGGGACCCGGCGTGGCGGGCGCGGCCGGTGGCGTGGTCGGCGCGGCGAGGTCGCTGCCCAACGAGGCGGCCAACGACGACTGAGGCATCGTGAACGCGACCGGCGGCGGCGCCGCGGCCGGCGGCGGCGCTTCGTCTTCGGCGCCGTCCTTCTTGCCCTTGTCGTCGGTGACCTTGCCGAGCTTGAGCGTACTCTCGACCGTCTGGCCCGTCTGCTTGTCGCGGGCGGTGAGGTTGAGGATGCCCTCGCTGTCGATGTGGAACGAGACCTCGATCTGGACCTTGCCCTTCGGGGCGGGCCGGATGTTGTTGAACACGAACGTGCCCAACAGCTCGTTGTCCGCACAGAGGCGAGCTTCGCCCTGGTAGATGCGGAGCATGATGCTGCGCTGGTTGTCCTTGGACGTGGTCAGCGTGCGGGTCTGGTGGTCGGGGAGCGCCTGGTTCTTCTGGAACAGGACGTACATCGACCCGTCGACCTTGTTGATGCCGATGGGCATCGGCAACACGTCGAGCAGGGTGACGTCGTCGTTGGCGGTGGCCGCGGCCAACGAGTGCGCCATGATGCTGGCGCCGATGCCCACCGCCTCGTCGGGGTGGACACCCTTGCTGGGCGACTTGCCCATGAACTCGGTGATGCGCCGTTGCACCAGCGGCATGCGGCTCTGCCCGCCGACGAGCAGCACCTCGTCGACCTGCTGGCGGGTGCTGCCCGCCTCGCGGAAGATGCGCTCCACCGTCTGGATGGTGCGCTCGACGAGGTCGCCCGTGAGCTCTTCGAGCTTCTCGCGGGTCAGCTCCATGTCGATGTCGAGGCCGCCGCCGCCTTCGTTCTTGGTGATGAACGGGATGCACAGCCGCGTGCGCATGACGCTCGACAGCTCGATCTTCGCGCTCTCGGCGGCGTCGCGGATGCGCTGGATGGCGACCCGGTCGTAGGAGAGGTCGATGCCGTGCTGCTTCTGGAACGACTCGAGCACCCACTGCATCACGCGATCGTCGAAGTCGACACCGCCGAGGAACGTGTCGCCACCGGTGGCGATGACCTCGAAGATGCGCTCCTTGATGTCGATGACCGAGATGTCGAACGTGCCGCCACCGAGGTCGTACACCGCGATGCGCTGGTTGAGGTTCTTGCCGAGGCCGTAGGCCAGCGCGGCCGCCGTGGGCTCGTTGAGGACGCGCAGCACCTTGAGCCCCGCGAGCTTACCCGCGGCGCGCACGGCCTGGCGCTGCCGGTCGTTGAAGTCGGCCGGGACGGTGATGACCGCCTGATCGACCTCGGTCTCCAACGACTCCTCGGCGACCTCGCGGATCTTGCGGAGGATGGCGGAGCTGATCTGCTCGAGCGTGAAGATCTGGTCGCGGACCTTGATCAACACCTCGGACGACTCGCCCTCCACCAGCTCGTAGGTGAAGACCTGCTTCACCTTCTCGATGGTCTTGGAGTGGTAGTTGCGCCCGATGAGGCGCTTGGCCGCCGCGACGGTGTTCGTCGGGTTGAGCTGCGCCTGCTTCTTCGCGTCGTGCCCGACGAGACGGTCGCCCTTCTCGTCGATGGCGAACACCGAGGGGATGGTCGACTGACCACCCTTGTAGGTGATGACCCGCGGCTTGCCATTCTCGACCACGGCGGCGCACGAGTTCGTGGTGCCGAGGTCAATGCCGATCGCCTTGCCCATGCTCTAGTCGTCCAGCGTGATCTTCCGCGGCATGTACCACGCTCCAAGCGGTGCGGTCAAACCCGATCGTACACGAGCATGACCTTTCCGTCGGTCCGATCCGTGCTCTTGACGAGCGCGTCGAGCGTGGAGGCGAACGGCAGCCGCGTGGTGACCATCCCCGCCACGGGCAGCCGCCCCCGCTCGAGCAGGCGCAGGATCCGAGGAAAGATGCCGCTCCCGACGTGCCCACGGGCCCCGACGATGCCTGCGGCCTGCGTGACCAGCACGTCGAGCATCACCGGCGCTCGCAGCCCGGTGCGCCCGAGGTACACCATGCGGCCCCCCGGCGCGAAGGATCGTTCGATCGAGGGCATGGTGTGTTGCGCCGCACCGGCGGCCTCGACCACCATGTCGGCCCCCCACCCCCCGCTCAGCTCGCGCAGCACCTCCGCCGCATCGACGCTGCGCGGATCGTGGGCCACGTCGGCACCGAGCTGTCGGGCCAGCGCCAGGCGCTCGGGCACCACGTCGAACGCGGCCACCCCGGCCGCCCCACACGCGCGCGCGAGGGCGATCGCGCCGAGTCCGATGGGACCGCACCCGAAGACGCCCACCCAGCTCCCCGGCACCACGCCGCCGGCCCCCACGACCATGCCGTTGAACGCGCAGCCGATCGGTTCGACCAGCGCGGCGAGCTCCAGGGCGGCCTCCGCGTCGCCGAGGTGCCCGGCCAGGCGGTCCAGCCGCCACAAGAACCGCTCCTTCGCCACGATGTACTCGGCGTACGCCCCGGGCGCGGAGAACCCGACCATCTCCAGGCGCCCGCACTGGTTGGGCTTGCCGACCCGGCACGCTTCGCACACGCCGCACCCGATCATCCCCTCGGCGCACACCAGATCGCCCACGCGCAGGTCGAGCACGCCGGGGCCGAGGGCCACCACCTCGCCGGTGTACTCGTGGCCGACGACGCACGGAAGCCGCGTGGGGCCGGAGAAGAGCACGTAGCCGTCGGCATCGGTCTCGTAGCAGTGGGTGTCGCTGCCGCAGACCCCGCAGCGGCGCACCCGCACCACCACCTCGCCGTGGCCCGGCTCGGGGTCGGGGAGCGTCTCCCACGTGAACGTGGGGTGGCGCCAGACCTGGCTCGCCGGCGCCTTTCGGTCCCGGAGCTGGGCGTCGCTGAGGCGGGCGTCGGCCCGGGGCTCCCAGCTCGCACGCATCACGACGGCCTTCATCCCCCCTCCCGCGCCGGGCGGACCGGCGCCGCGGTGAGCTTGATCTCGAGGATCGCCCGCTCGTTGGCCTTGGCGACCTCGAGCGTCCACCCTCCGTGCACGACCTTCTCGCCCACCGCCGGGACGTGGCCGAGCCGCGCGAGCACGAACCCCGCGATCGTCTCGTAGTCGCCCTCGGGCAGCTCGAATCCCGTGAGCGCCGCCAGCGCCTCGGCCTCGACCCGGCCGCTCGCGGTCCACTCCGCCTCGCCGCTGCGCCGCACCAGCGGTCGGCGGCGGTCGAACTCGTCCTCGATGTCGCCGACCAGCTCCTCGAGGATGTCCTCGATCGAGATGAGGCCCACGCCGCCGCCGTACTCGTCGACCACCACCGCGAGCCGCTGGCGACGGCGGCGCAGGTCGAGGAAGAGCTGGTCGACGCGCTTGGTCTCGGGCGCGTACACGAGATCGGTGTGCATCACGCTGCCGACCAGGGCGTGGTTGTCGGACGCGAACATCAGGTCGGAGTGCATCACGATGCCCACGATGCGGTCGACCCGTTTGCGGTACACGACCAGGCGCGAGAACCCGCTCTCGACCGCCATGGCGACGGCCTCGCCGACGGTCGCGGTCTCGGGGACGCCGACCACCTCGATGAGCGGGACCATCGCGTCGCGGACGCTCGTCTCGCTGAAGTTGAAGACGCGGAGGATCATCTCGCGCTCTTCGGCGCGGATGTCGCCGGAGGGCGAGCTGTCGAGGAGGAGCTGGATGTCCTCGCGGCGCACGCCGTCGCCCTCGGCGTCCACCCCGAAGAGCCGGTACACGCCGGAGGTCACCCGCTCGAGCACCCACAACGCGGGGGTGAGCACGACCGAGATGAGGTTGAGCGGCACCACCAGGCGCGGCGCCCACGCGGTCGAGAAGTGGTGGAACGCCGACTTGGGGATGAGCTCGCAGAAGATGACCGTCACCAGCGGCAAGACCGCGGCGACCGCCCACGAAGGTTCGTCGGTGAAGCGGCTGGCCAGGCGCGTGGCGATGGTCGTGCCCGAGACGCTGGAGACCGCGACGCCGGCCAGGCAGGTGCCGACCAATCGGGTGGGGCTCTTCAGCATCGCCAGGACCCGCGCCGACGCGGCGTCGCCCTCCTCGGCGCGCGCCTGGAGGATCAGCCGGTCCGCGCCCATCAGCGCGATCTCGCTGCCGGAGAAGAACGCCTGGCCGAGCAGGCACAACGCCAGGAGCAGCAGCTCGGAGTCGAGGCTCACTCGTCCTCCCCGGCGGGAGGCGCCACGTCGAACGACACCGTCACCTCGGTGATCCGGCGGCCGTCGAGCCCCGACACGTGGAACGCGATGCCGTCCCAGTCCACCTCGTCGCCCTTTTCGGGCGCGCGTCCGAGCAGGTGGAAGACGAAGCCCCCGACGGTCGTGTACTCGCCCTCGGGGAGCTCACGCTCGAACCGCAGCGCGAAGTCGTCGACGTCCATCCCGGCGCGCACCGAGAAGACCCCGGGTTGCAGCTCGGCGACCTCGCGCTCCACCGAGTCGGTCTCGTCGAGGACCTCGCCCACGAGCTCGGTGAGCAGGTCGTCGAGCGTGACCAGGCCGACGCACGAGCCGTGCTCGTCGACGACCAGGGCCAGGTGCAGGTTGCGCTGCCGGAACTCCCGCAACAAGTCCTGCGCCCGCTTGGAGGGCGGCACGAACATCGCCGGGTGGAGCAACTTCTGCAGTTGGCGGGCGTTGGGGGCCGGGGCGCCGCGGACACGGAGCAGGTCCTTCACCAACAGCACGCCGACGACGTTCTCCCGCTGGCCTTGCCACACCGGGACGCGGCTGTACCGCGCCTCCTGGATCTGGCCGAGGAGCTCGTGCCACGGGAGCGTGAGCGGCACCGAGAAGATGTCGGGCCGCGGCGTCATCACCCGTGACACGGGCAAATCACCGAACTCGAAGACCCGGTGGATGATCTCCTGCTCCATCGGCTGGATCACGCCGGTCTGCAACCCCTGGTCGATGAGCGTGCGGAGCTGCACCTCCTCCAGCCGGTCGGACTGGGGGCTCGGCGGCACGCCCAGCCCGCGCAGCACCGCGTCGGCGATGCGGGTGAGGACGAAGCGCACGGGCGCCACCACCTCGTTCCAGAACGACAACGGCCGCGCGACGAGCAAGGAGACACGCCGCGAGAAGCGGATCCCGAGCGTCTTGGGGATGACGTCGCCGAACAGCACCAGCGTGGGCGCCACCAGCACGATGCTGAGCCACGGCCACTGCGGGAACGCCTCGGCCACCAGCACGGCGGCGGACGCCGACAGCGCGATGTTGGCGACCTCGTTCCCCATCAGGATGGCCGCGAGCACCCGGCGCGGCGACGCGAGCAGGTGGCGGATCGTCTCGCCGATGCCGTCGTCGTCTTTGAGCGCTTCGCGGTCGACGCGCTGGAGGGAGAAGATCGCCGCTTCGCTCATCGAGAAGAACGCCGACACCAGGAGGATGGCGCCCAGGGTGGCGAGGCTGGCGGTGAGCGGACTCAGGCGGGGCCCCGCGGGAAGTGGTCGAAGGCGGGCGCCGGCCACGCGGGGTGTCCGATCAGGACCAGCTCGGGGCTCGGGGTGAAAGTGCCCACGCAGGACACGGAGACGCCGTACATCGCAGCGAGGGAGCATATCGCGTCGGACGCGGCCGGCGGCGCCGCGAAGCACAGCTCGTAGTCCTCGCCGAACGCGACCGCCTGGACGAGCGGTCGCCCGCCCGGCAAGCTCGCCGGGTCGACTCGCGCCCCGACCCCCGACGCACGACACAGCCGCCCGAGGTCGCGCGCCAGCCCATCGGAGAGGTCGAGCATCGCGTGCACCAGGCCCGCGTCGGCGAGCGCGGCCCCGAGCGCCACCGGCGGCAGCGGGCGACGGAGCCACGCCATCGCTTCGGGGCCCGGGGCGGGCGCAAGGAAGGCCTCCGCGCTACGCCCGAGCGCGCCGGTGACCCACACGTGGTCGCCGGGGCGGGCCCCGCTCCGCAGGACGGGCCGAGGCGCCTGCCCGCCCACCGTGAGGCTGAAGACCCGCGGGCCCGGGGAGCGCGTGGTGTCGCCGCCCACCAGCCGCGTGCCCCACCGGCGCAGCCCCGCCTGCAGTCCCTCGGCGAAGGCGCTCAGCCAGGCCCGGTCCATCGGCGTCGGCACGCTGGCCGCGAGCGTGGCCCACTGCGGCCGCCCGCCCATCGCCCCCACGTCGGACACGTTCACCGCCACGAGCTTGAACCCGACGTCGGCGGGCGAGAGGCGGTCGTCCCAGTGGACCCCCTCCACCATCGTGTCGGTGGTCACGACGTGGCCCGCCGCGTCGAGCACGGCGGCGTCGTCGCCCACGCCCACGCCGGCCTCGGGCGCGCCTCCGACGGCCGCCGCCAGGGCCACCACCCAGGCCTCGTCGGGGTCTTCCTCCGTGGACGTGCGGGCCATCAGCGCCTCATGGCGCGTACATCGCGGCGACGCCGCCCCCGCGCACGGTGAGGAGCGTCCACTCGCGGCGCGCGGTGCGTTCGGCGGTGAAGCCGTGCAGGCCGCTCACGGGGTCGACGAGATCGACCGTGAGGAGGTTGGCCGCCACGTCGGGACCGCTCGCCGCGAGCCCGGCGGCCGCCACCCGCAGCGCGTCGTACCCGACCGCCTCGACGACCGAGGGCTCGCCGCGGCCGAGCGTGCGCCAACGCGCCACGAAGTCCTGCACCTCGGGCCGCCCGTCGCCCGCCCAGAACGCGTCGACGAAGAGCGAGTCGACCACGTAGTCGCCCCCGCGGCGCGGCCACTCGGGGTTGTTCCAGGCGTTGAGGCCCACCAGGCCAAGCGGCACGTCGTCCCGGTGGGGCCGGAACCCGCCGATGGGGAACTCCTCGAAGGCCAACGCCGACGCCAGGAGCGCCGCGCGCTGGTAGCCGTCGGGGACGAAGACCGCGTCGTAGTCGATGATCGGCGGCAACGTGGCCTTCTTGGGGTCGCCGCCGCGACGCTTGACCTCGGCTTGCACCGAGTAGAACTCGCTCGCTCGCGCCTTGTAGTCCTTCTTGCCGAGCACCTTGCCGATGGACCGGAAGTCGGTGGCGGCGGGGTCGTAGTCGACCTTGGCGGCCACACTCCCCCCGCGCGCTTCGACGAGCGCCTGGAAGGTGCGCGCGGCGGTCTCGCCGAAGGCGGTCTTCGGGTGCAAGACCGCGAACCGGCCCCACCCTCGGCCGCCCATCATGTCGTCGAGGAGCACCCCGACCTGGTCGGACACCGACGGGTACGGCCGGAAGACCTGGTCGCCGATGGTCAGCACCTCCTCGGCGGAGGTGAACGCCAACATCGGCGTGTGCAGGGCCTGCGCCGTGGGCGCACAGCCGAGCGTCTCGTCCTTGGTGAGCGGGCCGAGGATGACGGCGGCGCCGGCTTCGAGTACCGCCTTCTCGACCGCAGCCGCGCACCCGTCGGCGGTGCCCAGCGTGTCGTGCACCACCAGCTCCACCCCCGAGGTGGCCTCGGCCGCGAGCTGGATGGCCGCCTTGAGCTGCCCGCCCGGCACCGCGTACTCCCCGGTGAGCGGGAGCACCACCGCGACCTTGCGCCGGTCGATGGCGGTGCCGCGCGCGGCACGATCCAGCACGTACCGGGCCTCGCGGACAAAAGGCGAGTCGGGGTGCTGCGCGCCGAAGGACTCGGCGCGGCCCCGGGCCCCCCCGAGGTCGCCCGACACGACCAGCGCCCGCACCGCCTCGATGGCGACCAGATCGGCGGGGCGGCCGTCGGCCTTGGTGGCCGGCGCGGCGGGCGCGGCGGCGCCGAGCTGCTTGCGCAGCGCGTC
>SXOM01000604.1 GCA_005776735.1 Pseudomonadota bacterium | reverse complement strand
GAGCTCGCGGCGCTGCCCCGCGACGACGCCGACCACCGCGCGCGCCTGGCGTGCGCTCGCGCCGCCCGGTTCTTCGACGAAGCGTGGGAGCGCGGCCCGCGCGAGGCGCTCCTGGCCGACGCCGACGCGGCGCTCGGCGGGTCGCGGGCGCTCTACGACGACGCGGACTGGGAGGCGATGCGCGAGTCGATGGCCCGCGATCACCTTCGGCGGCGTTATCCGTTGCTCACCGGCACCCACATCTGGGAGGAGTCGTACCGTGGAGTGGAATGAGGGCTACCGCGTGGTCGAGGCCGGAGGGTACGCGACCGCGCACGCCGAGACCGAAGGTCCGTGCCCGTTCTGCGCGGGCGAAGGGCGGCGCACGCTCGACGTCGACGGGGTCCGCCGCGTGTACCGGTGCCGCTGCCAGAAGGTGCCCGACCGCTGCGCGCTCTTCGACGCGGTGCAGCTCCCCGCCCGGCACGCCGGCTGCACGATGGAGAGCTTCAAGGCCGAGCTGGCGCGCCCCACGTGGGTCGCGGTGCGCCGGTGGCTCGACACCTTCCGGCCCGGCGGCGACCAACTCGGCCTGGTGATCAGCGGCGAGCCCGGGCGTGGCAAGACCCACCTGATGGCGGCCGCGGTGCGCGAGCTGGTGTTCCGCCACGGGGTCGCGGTGCGCTTCGTCGAGTTCTCGCACCTCATCGCGGGGATCCGCGAAGGGTACGACCACAAGGTGGGCGAGGCCCGCCTGCTCGGGCCGCTGGTCAAGGTCCCCGTGCTCGCGATCGACGAGCTCGGAAAGGGGCGCGGCAGCGACTTCGAGAGCGGCATCCTCGACGAGATCGTGAGCCGTCGGTACAACGCCCACATCGGCCCGCTGGTCGCGACGACCAACTTCCCGCTCAGGGCCCCGCGGGTGCGCCGCGACCACGACTCGCTGAGCACCAACGCGATGCCCACGCTCGCCGAGCGGCTGGGCGACCGGGTGTGGAGCCGACTCCAGGAGGCCTGCCACTTCGTCGAGGCCGTCGGCGAGGACTACCGGGTCACTCGCGGAAGGGCGTGAGGTCGGGGACCGAGGCGGTCTCGGCGTCCTTGGTGCCCTTCTTGGGGTCGTAGTCGCGGATCTTCAACCGGCGGTCCCGCATGTCCTCGGCGCGGCGGCGCGACAAGGTGCGCGACGGATCGGCCTGCACCGCGGCCCGGAAGTCGACGAACGCCGTCTCCCAGTCGTGGTCGGCGGCGGCCACCATCCCCGCCTCGTCGAGCACCACGCCCAGCGGCCCTGCCACCGCGCCGAGCAAGGGGCTCTTGGGATCGATGGCGCGGGCCCGCGCGACGCGCTCGGCGCCGACCACCGGCTCCGCCCCGGCCACCGCCGCGAGGTGACAGGCGACGATCGCGTCGAGCGCCCCCTGCCGCTGCGCGTCCTGCCACGCACGGTCGTGGACCGCGTGGCGCCGGGCGTTTCGCCAGCCGGCGTGGGCCTCGTCGCACTCGCCCGCGCTCGCCGCCCGCAGCGCTTCGGACAGCGCGGCGTCTGCGGCGGTCACGGCCTCGGCGGCGTCGACGATGCGGACGGTCTGGCCGAGGAGCAGCTCGCCGACCATGTAGACCGGGGGCGCCGCGGCCGTGAGCGGGGCCTCTGCTTCGGCCGCCGGCGCCGCTTCGGGCGCCGCTTCGGGCGCACGCTCGGCCGGAGAGGGATCCGCCGACGGTCCGCCCTCGTCGCCCCACATCGGATCACCGGCCGCGCCCGCGGGCAACGCGGGGATGACCGCGCCGGTGGCGCTGTCGAGGAGGACGAGGCCCACCGCGTACTCGCCCGCTTCGAGCTTCGGGAGGTTCACGCTCCAGTTGCCCTCGACGTACTCCCATGCCTTCCACTTTTCCGCTTCGTACCACCCGTAGCCGGGCGTGACCTCGCCAGACCACGCGACCTTCCCGTCGCGGGCCAGGAACACCAGCACCCGCAACGCACCCTTCCGCGGGTTCGAGCGCCACAACGTGTCGACGTACAGCTCGGCCCCCCGCGCGACCACCGGGGCCGGCAGCGACCACGACTCCAGGCGCACCCCGCCCGCGAAGGCCGCTCCCGGCGTGCCCGCCGGCGGCGCGACGTCGTGCGCGATGAGGTCCTTCCGGACGTGGTTCCCGACGTGCAGCGAGCGCTTCCCGGTGGGGTACCCGGGAATCTCGATGTACTGCTCCTTCCACTCCGGGTGGGCGTTGATCTTCATCGTCCCGGCCCAGCTCCCGTGCACGTGCGCGAACGTGGGCCGCACCTCGGTGAAGAGGTACTCCTTCATGAACGCCTTCTCGTACTCGTGCTGCGCCATCGGCACGTCGACCAGGCCGGCGATGTCGGCGATGAACCAGTCTGTCCACCACAGGTGGGCGCCCATGTCGACGTCGAGCAGCGTGGGCCGCTCGATGTCGAGCCGCGACTGGACCCAGCGCATGTACTCCACCCGCTTGTGCACGTCGCGCGGGGCCGTTTCCGGGCGCATCGCGAAGGTGTAGGCCCAGCTCGGGTTGACCAACATGATCGCGAGCGCCGGCACGATCGCATAGACCGCGCCGAGCCGGATGCGCGTCGTGAGCTGCTCGCGGGCCCACGGGAGCAGCTCGGCCACGGTGGCCGCGCCGACCGCGAGCAGCACGAACTGCGGCACGCTGGTGAGGCTGTACCAGCGGTACGCCTTCATCCAGTCGCCGGTCGCGAGGATCGTGTAGAACAGGCCGAAGCTGTAGGTGCACCACAGGACCCCGCGCACGAGCCAGCCGCGCTGCCCGAACGACAAGAGCCCGATGACGGCCGCCCCGGCGCCGAGGGTGCCCACCCGGATGACCGCCCACTTGCCGGTGAGCCAGCTCGCGGCCGGGCCCTTGAGCCGGGACAAGGACACCGTGGCGTAGTCGCTCTCGACGAGCCCGGGGACGACGCACAGCGCGCCGACGACCACGGCGGCGCCGAGCGTGTGGGGCAACCAGCGCACCGGCACCACCACGGCCGCGAGGAAGAGCGGCAGCGTCGCCAGGAACGCGACCTGCACCCCCGTGAGCTCCAGCTTGCCGTCCCAGCCTGCGGCCAGGCACATCAAGACCACCACGCTGGCGAGCACCCACTTCCGCCACCCCGCGAACCCGGTGACGGCGCCCGCGATGAGCGGCGCCACCCACAGGATGCCGTAGTTCCAGGTGTACTCGCGCATCTGCTTCCAACCGAGCTGGTTCCAGTTGGTCGGGTCGAAGTTGCGGCGCTTGGCGTACCAGGTGTTGGGCCACTCCCACGCGAAGTACTGGAAGCGCCACGCGAAGTACGCGGCATACGGCAGCGAAAACGCCAGGGCCCAGTACAGCAGCGCCCGATATTGCCCGCGCGCGAAGGTGCCCATGACGCGCGTGAGCAGGCCGATGCCGGCGTACGCCAGGCCGTCGGGGCGGGTCATCATCAAGCCCACGAACGCCAACGCGCTCAGGGGCCGCGGGTCGTCGTCCTCGACCTCGACGACCACCCGGTAGATGCCCGCGGCGAGGAGCATGCAGAAAAGCGAATTCTCCAACCCCGACGCGTTCCACAACGCAAACTGCACCGAGGCCCCGAGCAGGAGCGGCGCCAGGACCGCCGCCCACTTCTGCCCCTCGGGCAAGGCGCGCCGCGCGATGCCCCACGCAAAGAGCTGGGCCACGCACCCGAACAGGGCGCCCATGACCTTGGCCGACCACCACGGGCTCGCGCCGAAGAAGTAGCAGAAGCCAAGGAGAAACGTCCACAGTGGGTTACTGTAGCCTTCGATGTGTTCGCCGCCCACGAACGGGACCAACCCGTACCCGTCCACCCAGTTTCGGGCGTAGGCGAAGCTGATCGCCGCGTCTTCGATATACCAGGGTTGCGGCAGCGTGTAGACGAGGAAGTGCCCGACGTGGATCGCCAACGCGAGGACCACCCAGGACAACTCCATCGCGCGGCCGGGGGGCTGAGCCGCGAGCCATGCGGCGAACCTCGTTCGAATCCTGGCAAACAAAGCGCGCATCCGACTCAGATCGTCTTCTTGGCGGCGCCCTCGGCGGCGGCGGAGGCCTGCTTCGCCGCGTGCAACTTCTTGAGCTCGTCGAGCTGCGATCGGGCCTGCGTGTCGCCGGTCTTGGCCTTGATGGCCTTGAGCCGGGCGTCGAGGGAGTTCTCCTTGAGCTCGGTGCTCACGTCGGCCTCGGCGCCGAGCTTCTGGATGTGCTCGCGCACGTTTTCGAGCGCCTTGATGTCGGCGTCGGTGCTGAGCCCGTCGAGCGAGGCCTGGATCTTGATGCGCGCCTCGGCGGTGGCCTTCTTCGCGAGCATCTGGTCGCGCTCGCGCTTGAGCTTCTCGATCTCGCCCTGGAAGGCCATGAGGCCCTCCTTCGCTTCTTCGGCCTGCTTGCTGACCTTTTCGAGCTCGACATGGAGGGTCTCGAGCGCCTTCTCGAGCTCGTTCTTCTTCTGAAGAAGGATGAGCGCCACCTCGTCGTCGCCCGACTCCACCGCCACCGGGAGCTGCGCGTTGACATCGGCCAGCTCGCGCGTCTTCTGCTCGTGTTCGGCCTCGAGCTTGTTGCGCAGGTAGACGATCCCGCTCACGGCCTTCTTCAGCTCGGCGTGCCGCTTGATGCGCTCCTGGATCGCGGCCTCGTAGACGGCCTCGGGGTTGGACTTCTCGGCGCTGCCGACCAGGTTGCTGAAGAACCCGGAGATGATGTTCGCGATCCGCTCGAAGAAGCCCATCTGGAAACCCTCGGAGACCCCGCGCTAACCCGTCGCCCTGCCCGCGGTAGGGCGTTAGGCGCCGCGGATGCTCCTCGTCACCTTCACCGCGCTCGCGGAGACGGGCCTCCCTCCCGACGCCGCACCGGTGGCCGACGCCGGCCTCGGCCTGATGGCCGCGGTCGGCGACACGGTGGTGCTCAACGGGTCGGCCTCCACCGACCCCGAAGGGGCCGAGCTCACCTACGCGTGGTCCCAGACCGGGGGCCCCGAGGTGAAGTTGAAGGACGCCTCCACGGCCAAACCGCAGCTCACCCTCGAAGCGCCCGGCACCCACCGCTTCGCGCTGGTCGTCGACGACGGGGTCAACGCCTCCGAGCCCGACACCGTCGAGATCGTCGTGCCCGAGCGTTCGTTCGGCGGCGACGGCGCCGGGTGCCGCACGGCGGGCGGTCCCTCCGTGCTCGGGGTCCTGGCTGCAGGGGTTCTTTTCGGGGCGAGGCGCCGCGACCGGGCCTGATGCGGGCGGGGGCGGGCGCGCCTCGCGCTAGTCGAGCGGGCAGGTCAGGACCACGCACGCGTGCGTGGTCTTCACCTCTTCGACCGCCAACGCCTCCGCCACCGCGACGCAGGTGGTGCTGCCGCGGGTCCACGTGGCCTCGAAGTCCCACAAGCCCGCGCCGAGCGTCTTTTCGACGAGGCCGTCGCCGGAGGTGGTGCCGATGGTCTGCACACCGCCGGTCTCGGTCGGCTCGAGTGCGTACGAGCGGTAGGCCACGTAGTAGGGATCGCTGGGATCGTCGCTCTGATCGGTGATGACCTTGATGCTCAACGTGCCGCTGCCGGCGCTGGCGTCGCTCACCTCCTCGACCCAGGACTGTCCGCCGAAGCTCACGTCCGAGCAGAACTCGGGCTCCTCGCCGGCGGTGTCGGTCGAGTAGGTCTGGCAGCCGGCCGAGGCCAGCACGAGGGCGAGACAGAAGCGCATGGGCCGCAGTCTACAACAAGTGCTACCCTGGGCGCGTGGACGAAGTGGGCGCCATCGCCGCGCGCCTGGGCGCCCGGGACGCCGGCGGGCCGCGCGGCCCGTGGACGTTGGAGCTGTACCCGACGCTGGTGTGCAACCTGTCGTGCGGCTTCTGCGACTCGACCGTGCGCCACGTGCGCCCGGTCGGCGAGCTCTCCGAAGCGCGCTGGTGTGCGTTGGTCGAGGAGGCCGCGGCGCTCGGCGCGCGGCGCGTCATGGTGCTCGGCGGCGGCGAGCCGCTCGTGGCCCCGTTCACGCTGCGGGTGATGGCGCGCGCCAAGGCGCTCGGCCTGGGCGGGATGCTCACCACCAACGGGACGCTGCTCGGGCCGGCGGCGCGCGACGCGCTGGTGCAGATGGCCTGGGACGAGGTGCACGTGTCGATCGACGGGGCGCGGGCGCGCACGCACGACCGGCTGCGCGGCCAGGCGGGCGCGTTCGACCGCACGGTCCGCAACGTCTGCGCGCTCCGGGCGGCCCGGGAGCGCGCGGGCGGCT